>JANPNP010000078.1:0-1734 GCA_031427535.1 Bdellovibrionales bacterium
AAATCGATGACGGGTCATTTACTGGGCGCTGCTGGCGCAGTTGAATCTGCTTTTTGTGTCATGAGCCTTATTGACCAAAAAGTTGCACCAACCATTAATTTACATTCACCAAGCCCTGAATGTGATTTGGATTACGTTCCAAATACCGCGCGTGATGGAAAATTAAAACACGTGATGAATAATTCTTTTGGTTTTGGTGGCACGAACAGTTGCCTTATATTTTCTCGGTTCGAGGGGTAATGAAAAAGAAAATCTATATCGCTGCAGATCACGCCGGCTTTGAATTCAAAAACGAAGTGTATGAGTCTTTAAAAAACTTATATGATATTGAAGATCTTGGACCAACCAATGCTGACTCTGTTGATTACACCGATTTTGCCGATCTAGTCTGCCAGAAAATAAAATCAAATTCAGAAGCTACTGGAATTTTAATTTGCGGATCTGGCCAAGGCATGGCCATCAGGGCCAACAAGTATCCATTTATTCGTGCGGCTTTAATTTATAACGAAGATCTTGCGAAATTATCCAGAGAACATAACGATGCTAACGTTATATGCATAGGTTCTAGGTACTGTAATCTAGATGATGCTAAAAAATGGACCACATTGTTTCTAAATACACCTTTTGCAGGCGGTCGCCATCAAACCAGAGTTGCTAAAATAGGTTCCAGCATTTCATAATAAAGCATGATTACAAATTTACAGAACGATTTAAGAAATGACACTGAAGTCTTTGATTTTTTAAAACTAGAAACCAAGCGCCAACATGACGGCCTTGAAATGATCGCCTCAGAAAATTACTGCTCACAAGCTGTAATGCAGGCCCAGGGATCAGTACTTACAAATAAATACGCGGAAGGCTATCCCGGTAAACGCTATTACGGTGGTTGCCACTATGTAGACGGCATTGAAACACTTGCGATCGAGCGCGCTAAAAAATTATTCAACGTGGGCTTTGCTAATGTGCAACCGCACTCGGGATCAAATGCAAACATGGCGGTCTACTTAGCCGCCATGAAACCTGGCGAAACAATTCTTGGAATGGACTTATCCCACGGCGGCCACTTAACCCACGGAAGCCCCGTTAATTTTAGCGGCATGTTATTTAAAGTAGCTTCGTACAAACTGGATGAATCAACAGGCTTACTTAATTACGACACCATCAGAAAAACCGCACGGGAAACAAAACCGAAATTAATCATTGCAGGTTACAGTGCCTACCCACGCAAATTAGATTTTGCAAAATTTAAAGAAATCGCTGACGAAGTCGGCGCCACCCTACTTGTCGATATGGCACACTTCGCAGGGCTTGTAGCAACTGGTCATCATCAATCACCTGTGGGTTATGCTGATTACATCACGTCAACAACGCACAAGACGCTTCGCGGTCCACGCGGTGGAATTATTCTGACCAATTCAGAAGAAAAAGCAAAAACCATGAATTCGCGAATTTTTCCCGGCATTCAAGGTGGCCCTTTAGAACACGTTATTGCGGCAAAAGCCGTGGCGTTTAAAGAAGCGCTTGATCCAAGCTTTAAAATTTACATCGAGCAAGTTTTAAAAAATGCAAAAACGTTAGCTGACGTTTTAATGCAGCAGGGTTTTCATTTAATTACCGGCGGCACAGATAATCATTTAATGTTAATCGACTTAGCATCAAGCGAAAAATTTAGCCAGATCACTGGCAAAGTTGCAGAAGCTGTTTTAGATGAAGCAGGAATTACCGTAAATAAAA
>JANPNP010000079.1:0-4452 GCA_031427535.1 Bdellovibrionales bacterium
CAAGTGCTACTAGCTAATATGGCAGCCATGTATGCTGTTTACCATGGACCAAAAGGTCTTAAGCGAATAGCTGAGCGCATTCATCGCTTAACTCAAATTGCAAAAATTGGCTTAGAAAAAATAGGCCACACTGTTATTACAAAAAACTTTTTCGATACGTTGCAAATTGCTGCGAAAATGCAAAGTGAATTAAAAACTGAATCCGAAAGATTAGAAATTAACTTGCGTTACTACGCGGATAGCGTTGGTTTTTCTTTAAATGAAGTTTCAACTTTAAAAACCGTCGATGATTTATTTAAGATATTTAATCACGGAAAGCCTGCAAGCTTCACAGCTAGCGAATTAGATGCGGCTGTGACTGCAGTTATTCCAGAAGAACTGGCTCGCAAAACTGAAATCTTATCGCACCCCGTTTTTAATTCTTACCATTCTGAAACGGAATTGATGCGTTATATTTATCTTTTGCAAAATAAAGACATCACGTTAACAATGTCGATGATTCCATTAGGCTCTTGCACGATGAAATTAAATGCAGCAACCGAACTGATGCCCGTTTCTTGGCCCGAGGTTAACAAGCTTCACCCGTTCGCGCCTACGTCACAGACGCAGGGATATCTACACCTGATCAAAGATTTAGAAGCAAAGCTGTGCGCCATCACGGGTTTCGCAGCCGTATCTTTGCAACCTAATTCAGGGGCGCAGGGTGAATATGCTGGCTTGCTGGTAATTCGTGAATTTTTTAAAAATAAAAAGCAAGCCCAAAGAAATGTTTGCCTTATACCAGCTTCGGCGCATGGAACAAATCCGGCATCGGCTGTGATGGTTGGTTTTCAAGTCGTTGTGGTGGCGTGTGATGCAAACGGCAATGTCGACGTTGCGGATTTAAAAGCTAAAGCCGAACAGCACAAAGAAAATTTAGCGGCGCTAATGATTACTTACCCATCGACACATGGTGTGTTCGAAGAAGGCATCACCGAAATTTGCGATGTGATCCACAAAAATGGCGGCCAAGTCTACATGGACGGCGCTAATTTAAACGCCTTGGTTGGCGTGGCCCGTCCGGGAAAATTCGGTCCTGACGTTTCGCACATGAATTTGCACAAAACATTTTCAATTCCACACGGTGGTGGCGGACCGGGCGTTGGTCCAATTGGTGTGGCGGCGCACTTAGCGCCCTATTTGCCAAAGCAAAGTTTAGTCAAAGAATCTGGCCCTGAATCCGGTGTATCAAGCACGACGTCGGCTCCGTGGGGAAGCGCTAGTATTTTACCGATCAGTTGGTCTTATATTACGATGATGGGCGATGGTGGTCTTCGGGATGCGTCTGTCACTAGTATTTTAAATGCCAACTACATTGCAAAAAAATTAGAACCTTTCTACCCGGTAGTTTACAAAGGAAAAGAAGGCCTTGTTGCCCATGAATGTATTATTGATATTCGTCCCCTTAAAAAATCGCACAACATTGACGTAACTGATATTGCTAAGCGACTTATGGATTACGGGTTTCATGCACCAACTATGTCGTGGCCGGTTGCTGGCACATTAATGATTGAACCTACGGAATCTGAAAGCAAAAAAGAATTAGACCGCTTCTGTGATGCGATGATTGAAATTCGTAAAGAAGCAGATTTGACGCCTGACATTTTAAAAAATGCGCCGCACACGGCAGACGTGCTAATTGTTACCGAGTGGAACAAAACGTACACGCGTGAAAAGGCCGCGTACCCGTTGAAGTGGGTGCAGGCTAACAAGTATTGGCCACCGGTTAGCCGTGTGGATAATGCGTTCGGTGATAAAAACATAGTGTGCGCATGCCCACCGGTTGAAGATTACACATAGGTCGTGAGTAAGAAAAAAGTACTTTTAATTCGCTTAGATAAAATCGGGGATTTGATCTGCACTTTACCAGTAGATCAAATTTTAGCTGAGGCTGAGTTTGACGTCACCTGGATCATTCAAAAAGGCTTGGGCGCTGTCGTTGATCTTGGAATTAAAAAAAGAAAATATTTAGAACTAGATAAAGCCAATCCGAAAGAGTCAGCTAGAAAACTACAAAATTTAATTTACGAACTAAAGCCAGATGCTGCCGTAAGCTTTCAAGGTCCCTGGTGGGTTAACTTCGAATTATTTAAAGCGCGTATCCCCGTTCGAAGCGGAGTATTTAGTCAGTGGCACAGTTTTTTGTTTTTAAATAATGGCCTTCGACAAAAACGGTCGCAAGCACTACAACATGAATTTTCCTATAACATGGATTTGATTTTACATGCTTTTGGTTTGAAAGAAGATAAGCGGTTTCAGTATTTTGAAATTGCAACGCCCGATTCAGCTTCAATTTTAAAAAGATTTAATCTGTCAGAAAAAAACTATATCGTGGTTCACCCTGGCATGATGGGTTCTGCTTTAAATTGGCAGCAGACTCAGTACATAGAATTTATTAATGAACAAATTAGTCAGCAAAAAGTATTATGTATCACCGGAACAGTGGCAGATGAGCCCTACTTGAATGAAATTAAAAAAATGTTTCAGAATCATCCGTCTGTTCGCTGGTTGCAAAATCAGTTGAATTTAAAAGAATTGATCCAAATTCTTGCAGCATCTGAATGTGTTGTAGCTCCGTCGACAGGGGTGGCTCACTTAGCGGCAAGTGTCGGAGCAACAATTCACGGAATTTATTCTCCGGTTCGAGTGCATCACCCAAAACGATGGGCTCCACGCGGACCGCATGTCGTTGTGCATGTGCCTTTACAGGTCACACCCGGCGTGGAAACCCAGGCCATGAGCAAATTGAAGATAAGGATATAGAAGATGTTTTCGGCAACTGCACCAGAACAAATAGCTCAGCTTGCCACAGATGTTTTACGCCTGTCCGATTACTTTATTCAAAATCCATCAGCGCAAACTCCGTGGAATGAAAATTACTGTCAGAATGCCTACCGCAATTATTTTTTACCATTAAATTATTTGCGTGCCGCTGGGGTGATACAACGCGGGTTACAAGTTAATTTTTTTACAGGATTTCAAACATCGATTGATTGGGGTGCCGGTCCGGGTACAGCAAGTTACGCCGTTGCTGATATTTTAAAAGATCAAATCAGCAATCAGATACTTATCGAGAAATCCTCGACAGCACTTAAAAAATTTTCTGATCTGCATGGCCGCCTTATTCGGCCCGAAAGCACGACCGTTCTAAGCTTGAAAGATTTAAATTGCGCACCTGATCGATCGCTACTTATATTTTCTTATTCATTAACTGAAATGGCATCGCTACCGCCAAATTGGGATCAGTTCGAAGGCTTGATGATTCTTGAGCCTGCTACAAGCCAAGATGGACGAAAACTTTTAAGTTTACGACAAACACTTATTGAAAAAGGGTATTTTATTTGGGCACCGTGTACACATCAAAATACGTGTCCACTATTAACCGAATCAAAAAATGATTGGTGTCATGACCGCTTTCATGTCGATGCACCAGAGTGGTTTGATCAGCTTGAAGAAAATCTTCCGATGCGTAATAGAACTGTTACCACTAGCTATGTCCTAGCAAGAAAAACCAAGCCAACCGCAGATTTATTTGGTCGTGCGCGACTGACTGGCGATTCACTAAAAGAAAATGGGAAAACGCGACAACTAATGTGCCGTGGCCCTGCCCGGGAATTTTTAACGTGGATGCATAAAGAAATCGAACCGCAAACTTTAGATCGCGGCGAACTAATCGAAGTGCCTAAACAAACCACTGCCAAGTCGAATGAAATTAGAACCCAGCAGGTGGTTGATCTGGCTTATGGTGTTTCTAGGCAGCCATAACCTTTCAAAGTAGGTCGCTGTCCTTTTGCGTATTCGTAAACCGTCGCAGTTCCAATGAAAAATCCGCGAGATGTACAAAAGTTTGCTGCCTCAGAAAAATCCTCGGACACGATGTCGCAATTCCATTTAACATTGCAGTAGGCTGGGTTCGAGTAATACGAATAAGACTCTGCGTTAGCTGTCAATGCTGAAACAAAAACTGCAGCACCTAACATAAATTTTTTCATAAATCCTCCTTGGTTTCTAAAACGATGGCTTACACTGTTGCGACTCGCAAGGATTACTCGGCGCGATGGGCATTTCTTGAGTTTAAAAAACAAAAGTGATAGTTAAAGTCATGTCAAATTCACAAAAAACTCCGTTGTATGAAGATCACGTTAAATTGGGTGCGCGTATGGTCGACTTCGCGGGTTGGATTATGCCGGTTCAATACGAAGGATTAAAAGAAGAACACTTTGCTACAAGAACTAATGTTGGCTTATTCGATGTTTCCCACATGGGAGAAATTCGCGTTAAAGGCCCGAAAGCATTAGACGTCCTTTACGGACGTGATGACCGAGCGCGCGACCGGACGGAGGACTTTCTTTCACGCCCGCGGCGCTAATGCGCTTTGGAATGGCACAGGCCTCGATTTCAAGAAGTGCAAAG
>JANPNP010000080.1:0-2532 GCA_031427535.1 Bdellovibrionales bacterium
GCAACCTGTACGATCATGTGGCCTGAATTCAATCCCCCGTTCGGAGTTAAGAATGGAGGCAGCTCGCTCATTTGCGTTGAAATTAATTTTGAAATACGCTCTTGAGAAATACTTGCTAACGATGACACGGCGATGGCCGCAAAATCTAAAGCATGCGCAACGGGCATACCATGAAAATTTCCGCAAGATAGCACCTTATTATCCTCAGCAAAAACCAGTGGATTGTCAGTCGATGAATTAGCTTCTGTTTCTAAAATTCTTTGCACATAGTTCAACGTCATTTTTACTGACCCATGCACCGCTGGCATACAGCGCAAAGAATACGCGTCTTGCACGCGGTGATCATTCGTCGCATGACTTTCAGAAATCTCTGACTGCGTTCCCAAAAGTTTTAATAAATTTCTAGCAGTTGGCCCTTCGCCTGCATGCGGCCTAGCTGCAGAAATTAACGGATCAAAGGGTTTTCTGGATCCACGTAAGCCTTCTAGTGACATGGCACCCGACAAATCGGCCAGCCACATCAGATCGCGCGCTTGATGAAGTGCTAGTAAACCAACAGCGTTCATGACTTGGCAGCCATTGATCAGTGAAAGCCCTTCTTTAGCTTTCAGTTCTAACGGTTTAATTTTTTTTTCAGAAAGAATTTTGTCTGCAGGTACAATTTTTCCATCATCGGCCCAGATTTCGCCTTCGCCAATTAAGGCCAATGCTAAATGTGATAACGGTGCTAAATCCCCAGATGCGCCTACACTACCTTGTTCGGGAATAACTGGAATTAAATCCGCGTTTAAAAACTCTAATATTTTTTCAACCACAGCCACACGCACGCCGCTATGACCACGGGTTAATGTGCTAGCACGCAGAATCATCATGCCTTTTGACTGCAATTTACTAAAGGGCTTACCAACACCTACGCAGTGCGAACGTATTAAATTTCGTTGTAACTGTTCAATTTGGGAATCTGAAATTCGCACCGAAGAAAATGCGCCGAACCCTGTATTAACTCCGTACATGACCTCGCCGGTGGCAATGCGTGAATCGATGTAATCACGCGACTGCTGCATTTTCGTTTTTGCTTCCGCAGAAACTTCAAAATGGGCTTCGGGGTTCATCACGGCATCATAAAAAGAATCAAGCGTTATGGAATTTCCATCAATTTTTAAAACGGTAGTTTTCATACGCCAGAGCGTACTAAAAGCCCCCCCTATCCGTCGAGCAGAACACTATTATGCTTAGTATAAACTTTGCGCAAAAAACCTAAAAAATGCATTTATTTTAGACTTCTAAGCCGAGTGTACTTTCAATGTTTCAATTAACCAGCTGGAATCTTCAAAAGCCAGATCATGGCCCGCGGTTGGATGAATTACTAAATCACACTTCCACCACCGTTTTATGTCATCGCTACAAGCAGGATTAACAAAGCGGTCACCTGCGCCGCTAATTAAAGTCGTTGGCACTGCGGGTTGCTTCGGAAAAACATATCGTGAAGCCGCCACCAGTTGTCGCAAGATATTACGTTTAGTGATTGGATATTTTTTTGTAAATTCAATCACGGCTTTGTAATCATCGTTAAATTTAGATTTAATAATTTCTTCGCTTAACGTTGTTGTAATTTTTAAAGAATTTAATTCAAACTGTTCTAGCTCGCTGGTAAAAAGTTGTTTAAGCGTATTAGCAAATACGCGCATCGAAATTCGCTTCCAAGGTTTAGATAAATTTGCAGCGCTAGTGTTGATCAAAAATATTTTATTAAACCGGCTTGGCTGTTGATGCGCCCATTCAGCCAGTACCATAGCCCCTAAAGATAAACCCACCCCGACCGTTCGTTCGTGACTGTCGAAAAAATTTGTAGCTTTTAGCTGCTGTTCTAACGATGGAATATAGTCTTCAATTGCAAGTGGCGACGTCTGCGTGTTCAGAAAACCATTGCCAGGCAAATCTAGCCAATAAATTTTATCTGTCGGAAGTGCTGCTGCTAACTTCTTAATGAAGGTTCCCCAGTGTCCGTGTCCGCGACCCAGCCCCCGTAAAACAATCCACTTAGTTGTGCTCATGATACCAACTTTTCAAACCTTTTTGATAATGTGTTGCAAAATCTAGCTTAGCATAATTCTCAGTGCGCATATAAATTAAAAAACGGCTTAGAAAATCGATTAAAAGCTGATGCCGTCTGAATATTCGCTTCATGCGGTGTTGCTTGATGGGGTTAAACAATCCGCGCGCGTTAAATATTTGCAGCGGATTTTTTTTAACCCAAAGCCATGACCCAAGCTCTAATGTTAAAGGTAAGTAATGAGAACTTTTTATTTTATCGTTTAATAAATGATCCCACAAATCACCATGCGTGCAGTAAATTTTTGACTGAGGTTCAATCAAATAAATGTGATGTGGATACAAGGCCTCGAAATACTCGGTCAAAATGTGCATCAAATCTAATTTCGGAAATGGTTTTCTGGTAAATGCCCACGGAAACCATATTTGATCTTTAAAGCCAAAACCCGAGCCCTCGCGCAGCAAGTAGCGGTGAAACGA
>JANPNP010000081.1:0-2737 GCA_031427535.1 Bdellovibrionales bacterium
CATGACCTCGGGCAAAAGCGGATCAATTTGCTTTAGCACGTCTGTGTTTTTTGCGCCAACAAAGTAAATCTGTTTTAATTGCCTTACCTGCGAGTTCGCTAAGTCATAGCTTAACAGCATTTTCGCATGCTGCTGCTGCACGTTCATAGAAAGGCCCGGAAGAAGGTCCGACTTATCAATGATTGCTGCCGTAAAATACTGCGTACCAATCGATGCAAGAGTTACCGCGTTTGCGTGTTTGTCAAAATTTTCTTCATCCTTTAATCCTGATATTGGCGCCGCAATAACTTTGTCGCCTTCGCGGTACAGAAAATCTTGCCGCTCGAAGGTAGGCATAAAGAAAGATGCACCACTGCTAGAGGCTTTTTTTTCGTCCAGCGACAGGGTTAGATTTTGTAATCCACTGTCAAAATCAAGCGTGGATTCAAAGCTTGTTTTTTCTTTATTGTAAACCAGTGTTCTATTTATTTTTTTTCCGTCGACTGTGGCCTGGCCGCGAAATTCCGTTTCAGAAATTTTTGTTAGTGCAAAATTAACCTTTTGATTGTTTGCATAAAGGCTGAAAATTTTGTCGTTAGCTACGAACTCAACTTGCTTATGCTTACGATTTTTATACTTTTTTAAAATTAAATTTTTTAAACCCATTCCGTCGGATGACAACGCCCATTCGACATTTTCATCCGAGTACAAAAACGATCTTTCTTCAACAGCGGCGCCGGCTGGGGCGGCTGTTGCTGCCTGGGGCAAAGCGGGCGGGGCTGTGGCGCCAACAACTGCTGGCTTTGCTGTTGTTGGACTTTGTACTGCTATTTTAGGTGGATAAGCCTTATCCATATAATACTGCCAACCCCACAGCGCCAAAAAAGTTACAACTATAGCTATAAGAAATTTAGGATTACTAAAAGGAGATTCATTCTGATTATTCACTTAAAACCTCTTCTGATTTGGAAAATAACGCTGCGACTGGCGGCACAGGATCATAGAATATTTTTTTTGAAAATGGGTGGCAGCTAAACAGTCGTTTAATAGTAAGAGAAAGAGCCGACGCAAAGGAGTGTTCTTCGAAAGACTGCAAAGCATAGTGCGAACATGACGGATAAAATCGACAGTTGCCACCAAGAAACTGGGCTATGGTGCTTTGATAAAAAAGAACAAGGGCCTTTGAAAGTGATTTCAAATTAACCCAACTTCTTAAGCGCTGTGACAAATTGCTTATAGGTAAGCTGTTTGTAAAAGCCCTCCGCTGATTGTGGTCTAAACACAAACACAACTTTTTTTGAAGTAAATTGTTCTGGCCAATTCTTGAACGAACACAGTTGCGCACCCATCGTTTTAGTCTGTTACGAATGACTGAAGGACCCACTTTTCGAGACACCGTTAATCCGTAATAACTGAAACCATCTGCTGAAGCTAAAACTTGCAAAAGCAGCCAGGGGGCTGCTTTTATCTTTTTACCTTGAGTAGAAATTTCTAGGAAGTCGGACGATCTCTTAAGAGGTTTCGGTTTATTTGCCACCAGCAGTGATTGCTATGCGCTTACGACCTTTAGCACGACGACGAGCTAAAACTTTTTGTCCATCTTTTGTTGCCATGCGAGCCCGAAAACCGTGAGTTTTTTTGCGACGACGATTACTTGGTTGATATGTTCTTTTCATTCTACACCTCTGTATAATTCTTTGTATAATTCTTCATAAGACTGACTTTTCTAAAGCTACTAATTCCTACGACGTCATTCGCGTCAATTGTACAATATCTAAGCAGTACTATTTCTTGTGAATTAAATATAAAGCACATTGCGGCATAGTGGTCAACTGTTGATAAGTCGGACCGCTATTGTTAATGCTTTCAGGTCCTGAGGGGGATTATGGAAATTAATAGTTCGTTTTGGAGCCAAATCAAATCCTCGATGAAAACTAAAAATGGCACCAACAAGTTGTTGGAAAACTGGCTAGATCCTATAGACCTGATTCGGACTGATAAAAGCGAGGGTGCCTTAAAGATAACTCTTGGGGTTCCTAATCAATTTTTCTACTTCTACGTTAACGAACATTTAAAAGATAAGATTGCGTTAGAGTTATCTGCCCTATCAAACATGCCAACGTCGGTCGAATTCGTCGTCACGGGCAAGGTTGCAGACGATTACAATACGTCTTTACAAGACATCATGCAAAATGCTGATCACGTTTTTCAAACCCCCGCTGTTGCATGTGTTGCTACAACTCCGAAGCTTTATGAAAATATTAACTCTGATTTTACGTTTTCTACGTTCGTAGTAGGTAAAAACTCAGAATTTGCGCACGCGGCAACTTACAACGTTTCCCGAAACCCAGGAGCGGACGATTACAATCCACTTTTTATTTATGGGCCGTCTGGTATGGGCAAAACACATCTTTTGAACGCCGCTGCCAATGAAATTAGAAATAATTTTTCTCACTTGCGAATTACTTACGTTTCAGCTGAGCGTTTTTTAAATGAGTGTGTCTCGGCAATCCGGCGCCAAGAAATGGATAAATTTCGGCAAAAATACCGCGACAATACAGACATTTTAGTGGTTGATGACGTTCAGTATATAGGCCGTGGTCAAGCCGTTCAGGAAGAGTTTTTTCATACTATAAATTCGTTTATCGAGCGTAAAAAACAGGTTATTTTGGCCAGCGATCGCATGCCGAAAGATATTTTGACCTTAGAAGATCGTTCTAGAACGCGCTTAGAGCGTGGGTTAATCGCTGATATCACA
>JANPNP010000082.1:0-6188 GCA_031427535.1 Bdellovibrionales bacterium
ACCAAGCTTCCTGCTTAAGAAAATGGATGACGAGTGATCCATTTTCTGAGAATATGGGTTATATATAATCTATATTCTGAGGTGGGCATTTGTATTTAAGACGTATCAAGGCGGAAATTGACAGAGCCTTAAAACGAAACAAAAGTATTTTACTTTTAGGCCCACGGCAAGTTGGTAAAACAACTTTGCTAGAACAAGATAGTTATGACATTTCAATTTCATTATTACTTGAGAAAAATCGTATTAAATACGAGCAGGATCCTGATCTTCTTATTCAAGAAATTCAGGCTCATCCCAAAGTAAAAAAGGGACTAACTGTTTTAATTGATGAAATTCAGCTGGTTCCAAATCTATTAAACACAGCTCAATATATTATCGATAAAAAATTAGCCCAAATGCTGCTAACTGGCTCTAGTGCAAGAAAAATACGTAAGCATTCAGCTTTAAATCTTTTACCCGGACGACTTGTACTTTTGTATCTAGATTCATTGTCGTTTACAGAACATAAAAGCAAGCAACTTGAAAAACTTCTAATCTTTGGCGAGTTACCGGGAATAATGACTGTTAAGTTATTGGAAGATAAAAATTTAGATTTAGAATCCTACGTTATTACCTATCTAGAAGAAGAAATTCGCAAAGAAGCCGCATCCAGAAATCTGCCAGCTTTTTATCGATTTTTAGAACTGGCATCGCTTGAATCAGGAAAAATTGTTTCGTTAAGAAAAATTGCGTCAGAAGTTGGAGTTGGTCACACGACGATTGCCGCTTACTATGAAATTTTAGAAGACAGCTTAATCGTACTAAGAGTTGACCCTTATAGCGTTAGCTCAACTCGGAAAAAATTAGCTAAGTCCTCTAAATATTTATTCTTTGACATGGGCGTTCGCCGTCTTGCTGCAAAAGAAGGTGTTCAGTTGGGCCGAAATAGATTGGGCGAGTTATTCGAACATTACATTGGAATCGAACTGATTCGATTACTTCGATTTCGTCACGAAAGAAGCACTCTAAGTTTTTGGCGGGACCCCAACGGCCCAGAGATTGATTGGCTTATTCTTGGAAGCCAATCAATGATACCTATCGAAGTAAAGTATAAAGAAAAAGTCGAAAAAAGTGATTGTCGCCATTTGGAAACTTTTTTGAAAGAATATTCAAAAGCAAAAAAAGGTTATGTCATCTGTACCGCTGACCGTGCTTATCAAATTACAGAGCAAATTACGGCGATACCCTGGTTTCAGTTGGAAAGTATTTTTTAGATAAATGCAGATATGGCCTTTAAACTTCCTATCCTCAAATATTGAGTCGAACCAGACTTTTGTTTAGTAATTCGATCTTAGCTATGATCAGTTTCTAAAAAATCCGATATGAGCTGTGTGGCTACTACAAAATCAAAAGCGGGTTTAAAACTATTTTTTATCGTTACCTTTGTAGCCTTTGCGACTCTAATGATCGAAAGCTACCGTCACCTGGAACAAAAACCATTGTTAGCATC
Organism: Bdellovibrionales bacterium; assembly: GCA_031427535.1. GTDB lineage: Bacteria > Bdellovibrionota > Bdellovibrionia > Bdellovibrionales > Bdellovibrionaceae > Pseudobdellovibrio. Next base: position 1,490 of record JANPNP010000082.1, read on the forward strand.
CCTTAATTACAGTTATTACGACTTCAAACAAAAAATAGCTTTTGATTTGAATAGTGTTGAACCTGCAATTCTTGTCGTCGAAATAGATGATACCAGTTTATTGCAGTTAGGGCGCTGGCCATGGCCGCGAAAAATCACGGCAGACCTGATTGAATCCTTATTTCAGCGGGGTGCTGACAAAATAGTTTTAGATATTATTTTTGCAGAAGCTTCCGACAATGCCAACGACCAAGCCCTGATCGAAGTCATAAAAAAACACAAAGACCAAATTGTTTTGGGCTCTTACGTTAGCCATTCGGTGGGAACAAACTCGGCTGCAGAAATAGCTTGCCTTGAAGAATATATTTTTACTAAAAAGAATAATATCGTAACTGAATTTTGGCGAAATGGAAAAACGCATACCAAGAAATACCAACAAGAACTGGATGTTTTGTATCAAAACGTGGTTCAGCAACAACTGGTCTTGCTTGCAAAAAAAACTATTTTTGATCTGACAGATTCAGAACTGACTTATATCAATTCTGAATACGCAAAACAAACAGCAGATTTTTGTCACAACTTAGAAAATAAGGCTAGTTTTTTTGCTGAGAAAACTGAAATTCCTAGCGATGTTCTATTAAACTTTGACCAGCTGCAAAACGAAAGCCCCGCTACAGGTGTTTTTTCTGTATCGCCTGATGGTGACGGGTCTATTCGGCGCTACTATTTTTCGTATCCACTAAGCCAGTTTTCTATACCAAGCTCTTCGGGGTTACTTGGCTCTGAAGGCTTTAACAAAAAGCCTTTTTGGATCAATTACTCTAAAAAAATTCCTTTAAAAATTTCAGCTTTAGAAATTTTAAAAGATAAAAATATTGATCTGAAGGGTCAAACTGTATTTTTGGGTGTTACTTCGCCAGGTGTGTACGATATCAGAAAGACCCCCGTTGCAGCAGCATTTCCAGGTACATACATTCTGGCCCAGGCAGCCAGTAATATTTTAAATAAAAATTATTTTTCCTACTGGCCCTGGGCTTTTATGATCTCTGTTTTATTTATTCTATTACTAGCAATGCAAACCGTTTATTTGAACCAAAAACTAAGTTGGAAGCAATCGTTACTGTTTTTAGCAGCCTTACTCTTAGCGTTAGTCAGTACCGAATACATTCTTTCGCTTTTTCAGTACTTTTTCTGGAGCCTGGAACTGTTCGTGTTTTGGATGGCTGCCTTTATATTGAATAACTATCTGTACTACAGAAAGGAAATCACTCAAAAGACGTACATTAAAAGTATTTTTTCGAAGTATATTGCCGACCACATTGTTGAAGATCTGCTAAAAAATCCTGACAAAATTAATTTGGTTGGCGAAAAAAGAAACTTGGCTATTTTCTTCTCTGACATTAGAAACTTTACATCTATCAGCGAAAAACTTGACCCCTTGCTTATCAGTCGTTTTTTAAATATTTACTTTAATCCCATGGTACAGATTATTAAATCCAATCACGGAACGGTGGACAAATTTATTGGTGACGGATTGATGTCTTTTTTTGGCGCCCCTGTCCCTCATGGGCTAAATTCAGAAAATGCCTGCCTGGCGGCACTTCAAAGCATTCAGGCACTGGCCGGAATCAATGCCCAGTTGAAAAACGAAATTGAATCCAAGATTTCTATAGGCATTGGTTTGAATGAACAAGAAGTTTTTGTTGGAAACATTGGCGCTGAACAATTGCAAAGCTACACCGTTATCGGCGACGGCGTCAACTTAGCGGCACGACTTCAAGGGTTAACAAAAAAATATCAAATGCAGATCATCACTTCGGAATCAATCTATGAAAAAAATAAACACAAGTTTTCTTTTAAAAAATTAGATTGTGTGCAAGTCAAGGGGCGGGCAGAAGCCATTTGGATTTATGCCCTGCTGCAGGACGCAACCCACCAGCAGCGCGACACTCGTTTTGAAAAAATATTAGATTTATTTTTTGCTCAGCAACTTAAATTGGCCAGGTTTGAATTGGATCAATACTTACACTTGTACCCTAGTGACTCACCGGCAAACATCATTGCCTCGCGCTTAAAGTCCATCGAAGAAAATCCTGCATCAAATTGGGATACTTTTAAATATGGCTCATCTTAGTCACCAGACAAACCGATAGTTAACATAGTTCCTAAACAACTTCCGATAAGGACCTAAAAATGAAGTTAGTTTTTATTTTATTGATCTTATTTCCAGCCATCACTTTTTCTAAAGGTTACGGTATTGTCACTGTGATTAAAGGTAAGGCTTTGGTGGTGGACAGTGTCGGCGTTAAACGAGATCTTAAAAAAGGTGAAAAAATTTTTGAAACAGACACGGTCATGACTTCAGCAACTGCCGTTGTGCGCTTAGTGATGATGGACACAAATATCATCGACATCTATCCGAATTCAAAACTGTTAATTAAAGAGTACGTTTATAACCCCAAAGAAGATGAAAAAAATGTGAAACTTGAAGTCACTGCTGGTCGTATCAAATCAACTGTTAAGCAAAAATATGATAACGACAAAAATAAATACAACGTTAGAACTCCGGTTATTGTTGCTGGTGTTCGCGGGACTACCTTTACAGCAGAGCACGAAATCAAATCTGGCCTTAGCCGGGTCCGTACCTTAGAAGGTAACGTTATGGTTGGCCGGCCAGATGCGCAAGATCAAGTCAAAGAATTTTTCTCGGTGAAGGCAAACCAAACAATACAAATGGATCAACGAACTGAAAAGCCCGAAGTAAAAGACGTGCCAAAAATTGAAATAGAACGCGAAAAAGAAAAAGATAAAAAAGAAGGGTTCACAGCAGTAGCACCTTCAGAGCCTAGGCCTGTAGGTAACCGAAAAGAAATCAATCGCCCAGCTGACGAACCGGTTGAACCTATTCGGGAACAAATTAGTATTAATCACAGAAATACGCTTAATCCTGTTGGCGGGCTTCCGCCAAGACTTGATCCGGCCCTGCCCCCACCGGCAGGCACGATAACTCCGATCAATACCGTGACACCAGATGCTGGGGGCACAGGTTCCACCAATTGCAGTCAATTTCCAAATGCGCCGCATTGTGCTACAATAGCACCGCCTTCACCAACTCAGTAAAACTTTTAACTAAAAAGGTTGATTCGCTTTTGACTTAAAATTTAAATGAAGAAACGACACCTTGTATTTGCATCATTGATACGTTTTCTACTAGCTACCATTGTGGCTAGTACTGTTTATGCCACTGATGATTTAGAATTGGCAGAAAATTTAATTTCTCAAAATGATTGTGAAAATGCCCTAATAATACTGTTTGGCTCCTGGAAAAGTAAAATCGGAGCAGATCGCAAGAAAATTTTACTAAATATTAATTTCTGCGCTGAGCAAACTCAGAATTACCCTTTAAAAGAACAAAGCGAAAAACTGCTGTTAAAACTTGATCCCAATGACGTAGCGATTCAGATTAAATATCTGGAATCCTTATTCTATCTTTCTAAATACAAAAATGTATTAACTTACTCGAAGGAAAATAAAATTTTAATCTCCTTCTTTGACTACTGGATTCTGCGCGCCCGATCATTTTATGAACTAAATCAATGTGACAAAGCTATTTCTGAGCTTAATCTTTTACTGAGCAATCCAAAATTTACCCGAAAATCTGAAATCCACTATTGGCTTGGCCAATGTCATGCCGCTAATGAAAATTATAGTGATGCCATCGAAAGCTATGGACGCGCTAAAATAGAATCAGCACGCCCAAAATGGCTAGATAAGTCCATTGATGAAATACTTCCAAAGCTTATTCAAAGAAATCGTCGCTTGAAGTTATTGCTTCGATTACAAAATATGTACGACACGAATATTCTTCGTGAAAATTCTAAGATCGCAGATTCTCTACAGCTGGTCGATTTGTATATCGATTATTATCTACTGCAAAAAAGAAAAAAAAGTTTGAATGTGGGATTGGACGTGAATTACCAGGACTATTCAAATAATCATAACTATCAAACGGCTTCTTTGGCCACGCGTGTGGGTCAGTCCATAACTTTAAATGATGACCATCGATTTGAATATTCAATCAGTACAGGAAAAATTTTAACCAATGGTCGCAGTGATCAAAATTATGCTTTTGCTTCCGCCCAGTGGTACTATCAGCTGGGAAAAACAGTCGAGCTGCAACCAACGTTTGGTTACTTTGAAAATTTAAATAATTCCCCGGTTAAGCAATTTAGTGCTTCGATTTTGTTTAACGTGTATTTAGAACAAGATTTTTTTTGGATCGGTCCATTTTACAAACGCAGTGACTCACCGGCTCCCGAAATAAACTCGACGTCATTTGCTTATCCGGTGGTTACCAAACATTCGGTGACTACACGCTTTTCTCAGTTTGGTCTGATTACGGGCTTTGTTAAATCCTTATCGGAAAATTTTTCGTTACAAATGCAGTACTCCGTGAATCAAACTGAATATGCCTCGATAGATTTAACTCCATTTGATCCGACTAAAATAGCCGGAACTTTTGCTAGGTTAGATACTTACCAAACGCTTAAAGCGACTTTGAATTATCGTTATTCGAATGAATTTCGTTTGAATTTATCTGGCGGCGCTTCAAAAAATGAAACCAAAGGGTTTCAAGGTTTTTATTCTATAAGTCCGCCAAATAGTGCTTATGAGCAATTGCAAATAACCCTTGGGACCACGATCAAGTGGCCCTAGGGGT
>JANPNP010000083.1:0-4512 GCA_031427535.1 Bdellovibrionales bacterium
GGTGCTGCGTGTTTGATCCAAGCGGCATAGTGGTTTTTCCTAGGTTTGTAGTTAATGAAACCTAATGCTTCTAAGAAGTTTTGTTTTAAGTAGCCTGTGCACTGTTTAAAATCCTTACCCCAGTTCGTTATTCTAGAAAAAGGTCGAAACTGCCAAAAGCCTTCTGGGGTTTGGTGAATAGAATTCACTTCGTTCAAAGTTTTTGACCCATCGCCCGCAGCTACCTTCTTACGCGCATCAGCAAACACCTTAAAGCTTTGCTGACCCATTGTGTGGCTTGCGATCTGACCTGATACGGCTTTTATAAATGCTGAGTACAGTGTCCTATTAGTTATTCTTAAAAGCAGATGAAGGTGATTGGAGGTTATAGCTTGGTGGTAAATTTTAACTCCGAACTTTTTGCTAAACCGCACAAGTATTTGCTTAATTCCATGGTGATTACGTTTAGCTACGAAGCTGTCACGACCTGTTGCCCACTCACTACGAAGGACTAAGTGAATAGAATCTTTTTTTGACAGCGGACGCTTTGATTTTCTTTTTTTATAAAGTAGAGCGCCGCCGAAGAACTTCTTAGTTTGATTTGGAAACAGTGTTAATTGCTTAAATTTTTTCATCTTAGCATTTTAATACTTCAAGACTGGGGCTATGCCCAAGATGCCGCGACCGATGCCGGATTCAAAGTGAAGTTCGGTAATCGGATGTGGGATAAGTATCAAAGAATCGGCAGCATGCGATCAGTAGACGGCGATCAGCAGACTGCTAATAGTAACATTGGGTCTGGAGTTGATTTCACTTTCACCGGACAGGCATCCTGCCTACTGAAAGCTCTGCTTTCAGACTATCGCTTCTCCAGATGCTTCCGGCATCTGGAGACTTGGGTTTTTTCTTTTTTATTGTTTTACGGCTGACTCTTGATATTTAACCGAGTCATGACCGTTCAATCGTATCATAGCCTTTCAAGCCGCAATTAAAGTGCGTTCATTATCTGGCATGTGTATGCAGCTAGTCCTAAACCCTGTGCTTGTTCACTTGCCATCATGCACGTCATTTGATTGCGCTCGGTTCCGCCTTCTTTATCAGCGACATTTAATTCAATAGTTTTTGTTGAAAACATGTCGTCAACTTCAGGTTTTTCTGACATGGCTTCATATAAGCTTTTCGTTAATTCTTCGTTGTCGCCTGCGCCGTATGATTCGCTACCTAAAGCGTTCCAACCAGCATCTGCTAAAATAGCACATGTGTATTTCACTTTCGCGCCAGATCCTGATTCTAAACATGAAAAGGCATTGGCAATCGTGATCACATTCATTTTTCCGCCAGCAAGCATTTTCGCTGGTTCAGCTTGTATGTTGTTCGCAAGAGATTGGTAAATTATTTTTGAGAATTGAGAATTTTTTAAAACGACTTCTTCTAAAACGGGTTTGGCTTTGGCGAATGCGAAGCTTGTTATTGAAAATGCCAGTAAAAATCCAAGAGCTACTTTTGATTTCATTTTGTTTCCTTTTTAAATGGTTTCTATCAATTAGGTTTATTTGCACAGCGAATGCCTTGGCAAAACGCAGTGTATTCGTTTTCAGCGTCTAAGAATAAGACGTTTGCCGTTTTTCGAGGTTTGGCCTAAGGTCTAGGGCATAAGAAAAAAGGAAGCAGTTGATGATGGCAGGATTTTTTTCGAATATCCTAATGCAGATGGCGAAGCACAATCGAAAATTAAATATTCTGCGCATATTAGCTACCTTTGTGCTGCTACCAGCTGTTGTTTTCTTGTCTGTGTATTCGTTAGATCAACAGGGGTTTTTCAAAATAGACCAAATTGATTTAAAAATTTCTGTAAAGCCATCGCAAAAAGTTTTCGTAAAACCCTACATGGAATCTGTGAATGTAAAATTAGCCTTATTCAAGGGGCAGTCATTGTGGAAATTTTCTTTGAAAAATGTTTCAGAAATTTTACGTGGCGAAAGTTGGATTGAAGATTTTAGAGTTTCTAGAGCGTGGCCATCAGCTCTTGAAATTGAGATTGTTCCGCATGAGGTCGCGTATTTAATTCAGTCTAAAGACGGGAACAGCTCGTCTGAATTTCATCCGGTGACGCTAACTGCAACAGTTCTTAAAAAAGTAGATTCAAAGCAAACGCCTGCGGTAGCCGTTGTGCGCGGCGATCATTTTTTAAAAAATCAGAAAGTTCGCGAAGGCGTTGTTTCCATTCTGAAATCTTTACCCGAGACTGGTAAACTGCAAATCGGAAGTGTGTCTGAAGTGGGATATGACAAAAAAGATGGATACTGGATTAGTCTGATTCAATCCGATGTAAAAATAAAATATGGTGAAGACCAATTTGAAATTAAATCTTCTCGTGTATCGCAAGTGATGGACTACTTGGAAAATCGCGATCTGAAGGCGCGCGTCATAGACGCAAATCTATCCAAAAAAGTTCTTGTCAGGTTGCATTAAGAAATCTAAGCTTTAGTCATAGGGACATCGGTCTGGATGACATTTGTTCTTTTGATTTGCAACGCGACGAGCAACATGTAACGGCAACAATAAGGCAGAAAACTTGAGTTCAAATCGGTTTAAGGATTTCACCAAAGACTTCAACAGTCTAAAGGACTTACGGATGAGTGCTTCTCAAAACACGGTTAAAAGTGGCCCTATTCTGGCCAGCCTTGATATTGGTTCAGCAGCAGTTAAATTAGTTTACAGCACTGTCAATTCCGATGGCGAAATCGAAGTCGTTGGTGTGGGCACCGCGCCAAATGCCGGCTTAAAACAAGGCGTCGTTGTAAACATCGAAGCCACCACTGAATCAATTCGTAAAGCTAAAGAAGAAGCCGAATTGATGTCAGGTTATACAACTCACGAAGTTTGGGTTTCGGTAAGTGGTTCACACATTCATTCATTTGATTCAAAAGGCATGGTTGCCATAAAAAATAAAGAAGTCGGCGCGCAAGATATTGAGCGCGTAATTGAAGCTGCAAAAGCGGTAATCGTACCCGCAGATCGAACTGTCATTCATGTTATTCCTCGTGAATATAAAATTGATACTCAGGACGGAATTTCAGATCCAATCGGAATGTCGGGCGTGCGCTTAGAAGCTAACGTACACATTGTGACAGCTAGCCAGTCGGCTTTAGCGAATATTTCTAAATGTATCGAAAAAGCCGGTTTTAAAGTTGCTGGTTTAGTCTTGGATCAAGTGGCTGCAAGTATGTCCGTGCTATCTTCGGATGAAAAAAATCTTGGAGTTTGTTTGGCTGATATTGGCGGCGGATCTAGTAAATTAATTTATTTTGTTAATGGCAGTGTTGCACATACTTCGGTAATTGCTGTTGGCGGATCACATTTTACACATGATGTGGCTGTCGGTCTTCGCACTCCGCAAGTGTCAGCAGAAATTTTAAAGAAAAAACATGGTTGTGCCGTTGCAACTTTAGTTTCAGATGAAGAAATCGTAGATGTCGAGGGGGTTGGTGGTCGTAAGACACGAACGCTAGCTCGTAAGGAATTATCTCATATTTTAGAAGCACGTGCTGAAGAGTGCTTAAACATGATTGCAAATGACATTCGCATGAGCGGCTTACAACCAGTTTTAGGTAGTGGCGTTGTACTAACTGGCGGAACAAGCGGCCTTGATGGTTTGGTTGAAATGGGTGAATTTGTTTTTGATATACCAGTTCGTCGAGGATACCCAAAAATTGTTGCTGGTTTAAAAGACGTTGTCAAAAGCGGAGAATTCGCAACGGCAATTGGACTACAAGTTTACGCACTAGATATTCGTAAAGACTTTTACAATCGTAAAGATTCGCAGCCCTTATTTTCTGCTGGTAGAAATGCTTCGTTTGACAATATGACGGTAAAAGTAAAGAAATTTTTTAATGATCTTTTTTAATTATTAATAGGTAATCTTAACGACCTGCGGAGCGGGTTAAAATTTTATTGCTACGGAGGGAATAAATGTTTGAATTAGAAGAAAATGTAAATATCGGGGCTAATATTAAAGTTGTCGGCGTCGGTGGCGGTGGTAGTAACGCTGTAACCACAATGATCGAAGGCGGAATGGACGGCGTCGATTTCGTGGTCGCAAATACGGACATACAAGCATTAAATTCAAGTAAAGCGGGTCAAAAAATTCAGTTAGGTGCAGATTTGACTAAGGGCCTAGGGGCTGGCGCAAATCCAGATGTTGGCCGGCGCAGTGCAATAGAATCTTACAATCAAATTGTTGAACATTTAAAAGGTTCTGACATGGTTTTTGTAACTGCCGGCATGGGTGGCGGAACAGGTACTGGCGGAGCACCTATCGTAGCAAAAATTGCGCGTGAACTAGGTGCCCTAACAATTGGTGTGGTCACTAAGCCATTTTCTTTTGAAGGTAAAAAACGTACGAAGCATGCTGAAACTGGTTTAGCAGAACTTAAAGATAATGTGGATGCGTTCCCCGGTGACACAGGTATCGCCCGAGGCGGTCATCACCCGCTCGATCGTCATTTCCGACCGGGTCAGGGTGCCGGTTTT
>JANPNP010000084.1:0-7980 GCA_031427535.1 Bdellovibrionales bacterium
ACTTAATTTACGAATTATTGGCATTGCTCGGGACTACGCATCACCCGTAGGAGTGATTTATTTTTCTAGATCCGTGTTTAAGAAATATTGGCAAGATGAACATGTGAACGTGGTTCAAGTTTCAAAAGAAGATGGGATCAGTCTGGCAGATTTTGAACAGTCATTAAATACCCATTTAGGACGTTTTGGTTTTGTCCCCACATCGACGGCTGATTTAAAGCTGCAGGGTTACGCGAATGTAAAGGCAGCATTTGCCCCGGCTCAGGTTATTGAATGGGTTGCAGTGTTAATTGCTTTTTTTGGCTTAATGAATTCAATTTACCTACGTGTCCATCAGCGTATTCCTGAGTTTGGAATGTTACGTTCGATAGGGATGTCTAAGCGTTTTTTATTTTTAATAATTGTCTCGGAGGCATTAGTACAGTGCTTCATAACATGTGTAATGACCGTACTATTAACGGCAACGCTTCTTCAGTTGTGGTTTGTAACAGCAATTTCACGTTTTTTAGGTTGGTATATGTCGCCGTTTTTAGCATTTAAAAACTTAAGTGTTTTAATTATTGTGGTGTTAATATTTACGGTTATAGCGGCCGTTTTGCCAGCACTGCTGGTTAGAAACTTATCGATCAAAGATACAACGGTTCACGACTAAACACGTGAACCTTTAAAAAACATAGGAAACTTCTGTAAATACATGATTCATCTGCTTTATTGCAGCTAAGGGTGTTACTTCATCAACAGAGTACTGTGTAGTTCCTAAAGTAAGGTCTAAATTATCAATTCCTGTCCACTTAACTGACGAGCGAAAAAAATAACCTTTGGCTTCTTGAAATGTCATCACCGCATTTTGAAGCTCGAGCCGGTCATCAAATAGTAAAGCAGTTAACCTTACGGTAAAGCCATATTCAATATCTGAAATAAAACCATTTGCATAATCATTATAAATTTGCAGATTGGCTGTTAAGGTATCAACTGGATTTGCAGCATCAAAGTCGTTCGTCGGATAATTAAGTTGTTTTCTTTGGAAGAACTGTCCTTGAATTTGCAAATGTTCGCCAAGGGGGCGTTCAGCCCCTATAACAAGCTCGGCTAGGTCAGGGGACTTCAAGTTTTCTTGGCCTTTCACCAAGGCAAACTGCTGATAGGAAGCCTCTGTCCTAAAAATCCACTTATAAAAGACAAAGCTGCCATCTACTCCTAATCCTTTTGAATTTTGATGGACCGGTCCAATTTGAACAGCAGATGGCGAAATATTAATAATTTGCAACTCGGACCCTTTACTTTGTCCGTAATATAAAAAGATGGATGTATCCCATTGATCTGTAACTAACCCAGTTTTTAAGCCATAACTAATCGGAATGGCTTGATCGACGTGGTCAAGTTCATTCACGCCGGGGCCCCAATTTTGTTTCATAAGCGCTAACTGCGTATTTTGCACTTTGGAAAAGGCAATAATTGCTTCCATTTGGAAATCCAAATTTGATTTTACATTCTGGTTTAAAAAGTACCTAGCGGCTACAATGCCTTTTCTACTTTTTTCCGTTTGTGCCGAAAGCAAAGTAAAATCGCGTGCTCCAAAAAAGTCGACGGGGTTAATTACATCAGACGATCCCCACGAGATTATACTTTTCCCGGCTATAAGTTTGAAATCGCCGCTTGTGTATTTTGCATAGCCTTCATAAAGTTTCCAAATTGCTACCTTTTTCTGGCTTTCTGCTAAATAGGATGATTCCCAGTTCCATTGGACCTCTGGATGAAGTAATAAAAGAAATTCGCCTGATTTTTTGACTGTATACAAGGCTTGAAATTTTGAATCTGCAAATGTCTGTGAACTTAAGACTGAAGCATCACTAGATTCAGTCTTGTAAAAATAGCCATGACCAAGCTTAGTTTGTAAGGTGTATTCACCTGCGTAGCTGAAATTTGCCAGGGCAGTAACTAGAACTATTGCAGTAAACAAAAACGGACCCATCTTCACAAAAATTACTTTTCATCACTTAATGACTGTTGCGAAAAAATTGAATTGGATAATTCTTGATCAGCTTTTAAATTTGAAAAAAGCAACGTGGTTGTTTTTTTGGATTTAGTGTCTTCAATGACCATGCTTTGGCAAAACCACAAATTTGTGCGGACATTTTTGTAGTCTGAAAACGTAATTTTCTTCACGAACTTACTTGTATCTTCTGCGAACAGCAAAGTTTGATCCACTAAAAAATTTTCAGTATTAATCCAAGATGTTTGTAAACTGTAATTGGTTCTTTCTTTTATCTGTTTAGTTTTAGGTTTAGAATTTATCACAAAACATTTTTTTGATTTATCTGATGGACAGTCTTCGGATTTTACTAAGGTATTAGTGAAATCTTTTGATAAAGGTGTCGCAATATCTGAATACGAAAAGGCAGAACCCATAAAAGACGAACTTTGAGAATGGCTTTCCACGCGGCGAACTTTTTTATAAGCTGGTAAATACATAAATATGGAATTCTCGTAATTATCTTTTTCTAAAAAAAGTATAGCTTGGTTTTTTATTGTTAATGGCTTTTTAAACCGCGTTAGCGTTTTAAATCGTTCGCCGTCTTCTGCAAGTTTACGCATAAAAGTAAATTCTTTTTCATCGTTAAAGCGATCGCTTTTCGTTTTTAGTATGGCGTCGGCGCGGGTGTTCGGAATTCGGCGAACTGTTTGACTGTGATCCAAGATTTGATCGGCATTGGTTTTATCAACAGCGGCAAAAGCAAACTGAAATATCGACAACAGCAGGTATGTTCTTATGAAGGATTTAGTCATAGATAATCTCCGTGTTAGGGCTTTGCGCAGTTTATTTCATGTTTTTTAAAAACACCACACTTATCAAAGATTTACTTTAATTTAAGAAGTAGGCCACAGTAAGAATAAGTATCTTAGCAAAAACAAATGCTTCTACGGTTTTTCTAAAATCGGGCGCTTTGGCTGTGTTTTTCCAAAAGGTTATACCTTGGTAGCTGAATTTAAGCAGAACCAACGCTGGTACGAACCAAAGGACCCATACCCAGACTGCGACCTGGTCCTTGTAAGCTACAAATGAGCTAATTAACGATAACGTCAATAAGCTGAAAATTAAAATTAGCGGAATGTGTGGTCCCCAAATTTTACTGTAAGTTGTGTACGTATTTTCTTCGCTGTGCCCCCGAATTTTTCTGGAAATTTCCCAAGCTGTGCCAGGTAGTGCCACAGATAGCAAAAAAAGCCCGGCTACACTTAGCACACTTTCCATTGAAAGCACAAAAAAACTCATGATGTAGATTTGATGCAAGTAAATGACAGGGTTATGAGTAAGCAATGCCAAAGGAAGGCTGGGCTTGATCCATCTTTGCGCAAAAAACCAACGACTTGCTAGAATTGTAAAAATAAAAACGATAAAAAATCCAATTTTTAAATCTGCGCCGTGCGGAACTATTAAATTTAAAATAACTAGCACGGTTAGGATTACTAATTGCAGTATGTACATATCTTTAATGCTGACCACGCCAGTTACTAATGGACGGGTGGGAAAATTGATCTTGTCGTCATCAAAATCTTTAACTTCATCAAAGCAACGAAACAGATAGACAAATAAAACTAATGAGATTGACCCCGTAATAACGTCTTTTATAATTGTGCTGCTGTCGATACTTAAATGAAGAAATTTAAGTAATGTAAAGTAGGAAAGGGAAAATTGTACGATAAAGATAATAACATTTGGAAAAAAGGGAAACATTTGTTGATTAAAACGATAAACTCGAAGGAACCAGGCCGTTATAGGACTAAACATAATTCCTCGCTTATTTTAGGTTTTTTTTAAAAATCGCAAATTTATTTTTGGGCTTTGCTGTTTCATCGGTTAACAGGGTCAGAACTGGGTTGCCCTCGGCGATGTAGTGCCCAGAAATTGTTGTTACATAATTTGGTATCGATTCAGTTACGGCTGCTAACAGGGCCATCGGGAAACCTTTTACACGAGGCGAATCAGGTGTTTTACCTTGATACGGGTAAAAATATCTCAGTTTAAAAAACTTTAAGTAAACTAAAACAGCTATTTTTTTTAATACACTCGGAAGCTGGTATTTTTGTGCAAATAGAAGTGGTTTTAATATGTCGGGATAGGCCAAGCAAAATCCGATGTCTTCCCCGCGATAACTGACGATTTTGCAGAAATAATTTTTTAATATAAATTCATATTGGCTGTACATCGAAACAAAGTCTTCAGGATCAATTTCACTGTATTCGTCAAAGTCCTTATAAGACTGATTGAATAGATTTAGTAAGCGAATAAGATCCTGTCTAAAATCGTTTTGACCAATTTGATCAAACTTAAGATCTGGGATTGTTTTTGCTTTATAGATAATATTTAAAACCGATTCCGCGCGCACTTTATTTTTATTTAGATCCATTTCGAAATTGGTCCATTTTTTATTTATCTGATAACCTAATGACTGCCATTCGCTTACATATCGATCCAACGTTTGGGGTTCACCGAAAAACGGGTCGGTATGGGTTTCGATTCGTGCGCGGTAGGATCCAAAAAAACCGCCTTGCATCGGCAGGCGAATTTCACCCATGTTTCTGCTGTGTGCAAACTGTTCTACCTTAGCAAAAATAAAAGCCAGATCTTCTAATGTGACGCCCGGCAAAGTTTCATAGTAGCCGACGCCAAGAAAAGTTAATTTCGGATTGTTTTTCGGGTGCGATGTTCCAACGCGCGCTACATCAACGCCATCAATCGTTAAAATCCACAAAGACCAATCGTGGTTTTTACAAAAACTTGATTTAGGACTAAAATAAACTTCGTAGTCCGCTACGTTTTCATATAATGCCCAGGGGTTACTAATTTGTGCGTTTTTCTGAATCGCCACAAAGCGAATTAAAAAATTAATATTCCATGATGTGCATTCCGTAATTTCTTTAGTTTTCACTTCCTATAAGTCTAAAAATAGCTGTGCCTGCGGTCAAAGAGCAAGTGTAACACCGGCTTCAATTTGGCTAGCGCCCCGGGCGAAGGTATAGAATTGTTTTAGCTTCCAACAGTAACCAGCAAATCACCTGTTTCTGAGCTAAAATTAGCAGACGCTTTTGAGGGTTAATCTATATGGCATTAGTGGAAGTTTTTCGAACTATAGTCGCTTTGGGTCTTTTGCTCTTAAGTGCGCGATTGGGTGGGTACGTATTTGCAAAAGTGAGACAACCAAGCGTTATCGGGGAAATAATTGGCGGCTTTTTACTTGGCCCGACCGTTTTTGGTATTTTACTTCCTGAGTTTAGAACTGAAGTTTTTCGCTCGTCTGAAACGTTTGATCTAATTACAAAAATTATTTACCAATCAGGCTTAGTGCTACTGATGTTTATCTCAGGGTTGGAAACTGAAAACATTTTCGCAAAAGGACAAAGACGAACAGCCATGGGGCTGGTGTTTCTGGGAACGTTTTTGCCATTGGCTGCTGGGTTTGCTTTTGCTCAAAGTTTTGATCTGCAAGCGTTCATGGGGCCAACAGGAACACCAATTTCATTGGCGTTCGTATTGGGATGTGCAGCGGCCGTCACCAGTTTGCCAGTTTTATCTAGGATATTTATTGATTTGGGTATTTTGCAAACCCCGTTTTGCCGTCTTATCTTAGCCGCGGCCTTAATGGATGATATTATTTTGTATGTCATTATGGCTTTGGTACTTGCTGTTTCGAACATAAATACAGGGAATGCATTAAGTTTCATTACAGTTTTTCTATCTGGCCTTCCGGCAATTTATCAAGCAGTCATTGCGGCCGTGTTTCAGTTTTGTTTTGCTTATGTGTTCATCCGTTTTGGTTTTAAAATGATGGATGGGTTAGTAACACATGTGTTCAAGCGCTTTAATTTGCAGGATTCGACAGGCTTTTTTATAATCGGTTTGTTGCTCATTATTTTGCTGGGACAAATATTTTCAGTTCCGCTAATGCTATCTTCATTTTGTGCGGGCGTAAGCTTATCAAAACGATTTCATGCAATCAATCAGGATAAAATATTTTTTAAGTCGTTTTCCATTTCCTATTTAATTCCAATCTATTTTGCCATAATAGGATCACGAATCAATTTAATCGAAAATTTTTCTTTTGTATTTACCTTAACGTTTTTAGTTTACGCTACAGTGGTTAAAACGGCCAGCATCTGGTGGGCTGCAAAGTTAGCGCGGTACCCATCAAAAACATCTTTAGATATAGCAATGACAATGAATGCGCGCGGTGGGCCCGGAATTATTTTAGCATCAATTGCCTATGATGCTAAAATAATTAATCTGTCGCTGTTTACGACACTTATATTGTTAGCAATTCTAACGTGTCTGTTTTCAGCATTTTGGCTTCGATGGCGCCTTAAAAATAATGATCTTGATACACAGCTAGTGGATCGAAGACCTTTAATATGAAAACATCTTGGTTGATCGATATAAACACTGGCGACTGGTCACCCACAAACGTGGGTGGAAAAGCACACCATCTTTCAAAGATGGTCAAATGGGGGTTACAGGTACCAGCCTTTGGCGTTTTTTCTACGAAAGTTTTCAATTCATGGAAAAAAGATAAACATATATCAAAACCGCTTATTGATTTGATGCACGCATCCTTAGATCTATGGAACGCTTCCTATTTTGCAGTTCGCTCTAGCATGAGTTTAGAAGACGGAAATTCGACAAGTTTTGCAGGAATTTTCGATACGTTTTTATTCGTAGAAAAAGAGGATGTACTTAATAAAGTTTTAGCGTGCTACGAATCAATATATTCCGACCGAGCGTCGATGTATATGACCGCAAACAACCTTGATACTGAAAAGCTAGGCGTATCAGTCGTTGTGCAGGTTATGGTTGATGCACATTGCAGCGGAGTTTCATTTTCACGAAACCCCCAAGGTCATTCTGGATTCGCGTTGATTGAATCAGGCTTAGGTTTGGGTGAAGGTGTTGTGTCAGGGCTTGTTGACGTGGATCGCTACAGCGTTGACCGCTTTGGTAAGGTTTGGGAAGCGCATATCGCAAATAAAATAAAAAGAACTTTGTATAATGCAGAAAAAAAATCAGTCGAAGTCTGCGAAGTTAAAGATTTACAAAGTGAAAAACCGTCTTTATCATCTTCAGAGGTTGTACAAATTTTTACTGGCCTAGTTCTGTCCGAAGTTCAGCTAAACCGTCCGGTTGATATGGAATGGGCTATTGATCAAACCGGAAAACTTTTCTTTCTGCAGGCACGCCCCATCACACAGAAATTTAAAAACCTAAACTACTTTGCTGATACGAATTTAGCTGAAAGCTATCCGAATGTGGTGTCTCGCTTTACGGCCGATTTTGTGCCAAAGGCCTACGAAAAAGTAATCGGCGAAACCTTGTATTTACTGGGTGCTCGGTGGAAAAACAAGGCAGATTCTGAGCGAATGAATGCCGTTTTAAAAGGTTTAATTGCCGAAGTGCATGGGCATTTATACTATCAGCTAGAAAATTACTATACGGTGCTTTACACCTTTCCTGGCGGTGAAGCCAACATTCATGCGTGGCACAACATGATCGGCGGACATTCGTTAACAATTCCCTATCAGAAAATAAATTTGTTCCCAGGAATTAAAAAGCACCTGCCTTATTTGAAGATTGTATATTTTCTTTTACGGCATGCATCAGTTTACGGAAATTTTATCAATAATAGATTTCAAGAACTTGAGCAAAAAAAGACACTAATTTCGAAGGCGACAACTAGCCGCGAAGCTTCAAAATTAGCCAAGCAATTTTTTACAGAGGTGGATCAGTGGGGCTTAACCTCGTTGAATGACATTTTTGTAATCTTAGGGCTTAAAATATTAAACGCACTAATTAAAAAGTATAATCTGGATCCAGATATAATCACCGAATGGCTTAAAACTGACGGGCGCCAAAGCCGGCATCGACCCGCAAGCGCATTGCGACAAGCTGGCTCCCCAGTTTCAGGAGCTCTGGAAGCGGCTCAATATTTC
>JANPNP010000085.1:0-3955 GCA_031427535.1 Bdellovibrionales bacterium
CCACAATATCTTCGTTAGCTCGTGTCGGGGCGTAGCGCAGTCTGGTAGCGCATCTGGTTTGGGACCAGAGGGTCGTAGGTTCGAATCCTATCGCCCCGACCAATTTTTTGTCGCAATCCCTATACGCGATTAAAACGAAAGGTTATCGTTTTAGTCAAAAATGAGTACAACAACTGAAGAACTTTCTAAAGCCATTGCCTCTCTTAAGACGTCGCGTGATTTATTGAAAAATGCCTTGATTGAAAATTCCAGTCACCTAGAACTTCATAAGGCCCTTCGAGATGCTTGTATTCAGCGGTTTGAATTCTGTATTGAACTAGCTTGGAAAGTATCCATGAAAGTTCTTGGGCTTGACTCTAAAGCTCCTAAGATCGCCATTCGCGATATGGCTCAGAACAAATTAATAGATGATGTGCAGATGTGGTTTGAATTTTTGTTAGCTCGCAATAAAACTTCACATACCTACGATGAAGAAGTCGCTAAAATTGTATATGTCCAAATCGAAAAAGCCATTCCTGAATTAGACAATCTGTTAATTAGATTACTTAAGATCTTATGAAATATGGCTTAAGCGAAAGCGAACTTAGCCTACTAAATCAACTTGTGGTCCTGCCACTTAAACGACAAAAGGCACAAATTTACCTTTTTGGTTCGCGGGCGGCTGGGAAATATAAAAAATTTTCTGACATTGATTTATTTTATATCTGCGCGGTTGATCATAAAATTTCGGGAGATGTCATTTATAAAATAGTTTCGGATATTGAGGAGTCCGATTTTCCATATAAGCTTGATTTGGTTAACTACGATGAGCTAGCAATGAGTTATAGAAAAAACATCGATTTGGAAAAAATTCTGCTTTAAGATTACTAAGTTAGAAGAAAGCTGTGTGGAAAACTATAATCGTCTCTATTTTAGAAGCCACTTAGCCCCCCGGCCTTTGCCCTGCAACTTAATTAGACCTCTTTCATGACTATCCGTTCCATTCGTAATTAAAAATCCCACAAATTAGGTTGAACCTGAGTCCAAATCTTTTTCGTCGATTTCGGTATCGTTGGCTAATAATTTTGAACTTTTTTAAGAACGCAAAAACGTTTTCAACAAAAACCCTTTCGCGGGATATAATTTTATTGCGTTCTTTATCTTCTTTGCTGAGCGGTGTCCGATTTCATCTTAAAGCGCCACCCGATTTCATCAAAGTGTACCACCGGAGCGGTAGCGACGTGATGTTTACTTGAGCGTTTTAGTTAGGCGCACCTATTACGTTTAGACATTTTTGCAGAGCTTCACACAATTACACAGTTTGATAATGATTCTAAAAATTTATTTTCTCTAGTTTTAGCTGGCCAGCCGAATCTTCTGGAAAAGCTAACCTATCGAAGCTCAGCGCCAATCGCATCAAGGGTTATTTCAAGAACTCATTTGAGTCATCTCAATCAAGAGCAGATGGCCGTTTATTTAGAGCATCACCTGACCGTTGCCGGCGTGAAAAAGCAACTTTTTTCAGACCAAGCGATCACTGCAATTTATCAAGGGTCTGCCGGTGTTTTGAGAAAATCAAATTTATTAGCACGTGGCGGTCTTGTTGCCGCAGCGATAGAAAAAGAACAAGTTGTTTCAGCAGAACACATCCGAATTGCATCCACAGAATTATTGTAAAAAAAATATTTAAAAATCGGCGTTCATTAATTCCTGCGCGTCGTGAAAGTATTGAAGATATTTTTGACTCACTGCCTATCTCAAATAAATTTGCCCAGCTTAATCTAAGAATATCTACTTTAAATAGCGTGCAACTTCACACTAAGTGATTCAAAGTCGTTTCCTACTTTTTCTATTTTATTTTTGAAGTGGCGTATTTCATTAATTTTCTGACCTAGTTCTCCGAATTCTGCGGTCAAACTTTCTGAGCTTTTTTCAAAACCAGGAAGTCGTCCATGGGTGGTTTCAGAAATTTGATCCCATTTATTTGCAACTGTAGCGATAAATGATTCTTTAAGTTCAGGTTGGAATCCGGGAACTATTTCATCAATTATTTTTTTACTTTCTGCGGTAAGTTCTTCATATTTTAGGCCTGCTTGTAAGCTCCAGGAAAGTATTTGAATATCTTTTGGTGAAAATTTTAATAGGGCATTGGCATTAATACTTCTAATGATAGAAGCTCGTTTCCCTTTAAGTTGGCTTAAAGAATATATATGCGCATCAGGACTGCGTCCGCCTGATTTCATACAATAAGTCATGACTGGGATTGTATAGTCGCCATTTGAAAGAAGCATTTTACCTTCTGAATCAAATTTTATTGAAGAAACAGTTTTGGGGCTTATTTTAAAAACCGGTCCCGGTAATTGGTTAACAACTGGAAATGGATTTTTGCCAGGTGGCTGAAGGGGTTCATTGGATGAATATACTTCATTTAGTTGCGGAAGTGATTTTTGTATTAAAATCTTGAGTGCTTCGGTTTTCATTTCTGAAAACGATACGGGTAGATATGTACAGGAAGGTGTTTGTATTAGGAAAACCTGCCAGCGCCAAGTATATTTTGTGTGTAGGCGGGTGGATTTAAACTGCTAATATGGATCGCCATAAATCTCCTGATGTCGTATTTATCATGAAATTCTAAACCAAGAAATTTGTAAATTTAATCTACTATGCACTTCGTTTCCGACAATTCTGAGTGTCCCAAGCTAAAGTCTACCTGGACCACTCAGTCGCAATCTCAATCTGACTTAAATTTAATGCACGAGCGATCTTTAATAAAGTTGTACGTCTAGGCATTGTGGCGCTTCCAAAAAAACGAGATAGTGATGGTTGCGGAATCGCTGTCAGTTCAGCCAATTTTTTTAGTCCACCATTTTTATCAACCGCCATGCGCAAATTATCCTTAAACTTACGAACATCTTTAGCAATCGCTTCTAGATCATCAAATCTGACGTAGACGTTTTCTATTTTTTCTTTTTGGGCACAGTCATCAATAAGGTCTTGAATATCAGCTACGATTTCACCTTTTTCTTTTTGATCATTTTCATCAACCCACATTTTCATCAAATTGTAGACACCTTCAAACTCAAATGCCGTTTGAACGGCCGCTGCAATAAATTTATGTGGAAGACCTGCTTGATTCATCAAATGACCAACTTCGATCAGTTCAACCTTTAAATCAGGAGTCATTATTTGCGCTCTCATTTTAACCTCCCACACTCGGTATGTCGATTTTGTCGAATCAACTCGAGGTGTGTTCTAAATTTTTCTAATCTTCTTTTTTCTTTCTTTGGATCAGCTTTAACGTAGGCTTCGCAAAGATAAGCTTCATTCATCATTCCAACGGGTAACCGCATTTGAACCTTGCCATTCCCAACCTGGTGCCACTTCATTTTATAGCCATCAGGGATACGTGTTCCTGACTGCGCAATAGACCAGAATTTTGAGTTCGTAAACTTTGGCTCGTGTTGATAGTCCTTCAATAAAAGAACGTCAGGACGTATCACCTGCTTGTATTCAAGGGCAGTGAAAGCGTTGTCGTGTTTTAACTCTAAATATGAATCCAGAGCCCACTGAGTGATGACAATTTCCAAAGCTTAATCCTTTCATAATATATGACTAAAATAGCCTATATACCACTAATAACAAATATAACATAAATACCAATGAATTGGCAACTTTATTTTTAGTATACGACAGATTGGCTAGGATCAATCTCCTGTGAACTTCTGCCTAATTTCTAGGCAACATTCTTTAAGTCTAATACAAAGCTTAACAAAAGCTAAATAGTTGAAATTTAAGGGATTTTTATCCAAAGGATCTTATTATTATAAAATCATGGCGTGTCCAGGACAAGTAATATTTTGAAGCACATCATATTCGGCCATCGGAAAATAAGCACCCTCCGACATTAAATATTTAAACCCGCCGGGACCTTTAGAATTGGCTTTTTGAAATCTGGATTCGAACCGGCTTAAATAGT
>JANPNP010000086.1:0-1729 GCA_031427535.1 Bdellovibrionales bacterium
AATACATGTTGGTGAAACAGTTGATACTACGCACGAAGCACTGGTGCGCGCATGGGCAAATGACACCCACAAAATTGAAGAAAAATTAATTATGGCACAGACAAGAAATGATGTTTTCAAATTAAACCAAGCGGCACGCTTACACATGAATTTATCCGCAGGCCATGCCGTCAAAACAAGCACTGGCGAACGTGAAATAAGCGTTGGTGAGCGCATTATGATTACTAAAAATGACGGCAGACTAGGCGTGAAGAATGGTCAATTCGCTACTGTTAAAGATATGAAATTCACTAAAGCTGGCGAGCTACAAATGTCAATTAAAATTGACGGCGACATCGAGGAAGTCAAGCTAAAAATCACTGGTGACAAGGCGTTTATAGATTTCGACCACGGATACGCAGCTACGATACACAAGGCGCAAGGTGCCACTGTAGATTCTGCGTATTTTTATGCGTCTGCATTTAGCGACAAGGAGTTGGGCTATGTCGCTATGTCGCGCCATCGCAACCAGTGCCAAGTCTTTACGCCTGCCTCTAAATTAGAAGATGCGCTAGACAGCGCAGGCATTGAAATTAGTGCGGACGATTTTCTCGAAAAAAACATTGGAAACACGCTTAAAAAATTGGGCGAGGCGATTGAAAAGTCTAATCAGAAAGAAACGACTCTAGATTATATTTCGCAACAAAAAGCGGTCGAAATTTTGGCGGAAACTAAAACTAATCAAGGAGTAGTAAGTTCGCCAAGCGCTGATGCAGAGATGCAGGAGGTAGAAATGGAAATGTAATTTGCGCGTAAAGTTGTATTTATTTTTTTAATATTTAGGAGTAATAAAATGGCTGTTTTTTTTGCGATGTTTAATTTGGTTATGTTAATAGGGTACCTGTTGGGCGTGCCAGGCGAGGCGATTACTGCGCTGACCGTTTTTGTTAACGCTTTTTTTCTGGTTCTGTTGCCGTTTACCATTGGTCAAAAAAAGGGTAATTAGCATTTTCCAATAAATATAAGGATTAAAAATGGATGAAGTAAAAATGGTAGATGAGTGGGTAGAATATGATTTTTTTGCAACTGCGACAATGCATGCCATTGCTGAAAATTTTATTGATAAGCTATATTTAAAATTTCCTGATGAAATGTTTCGTGTTGCTTTATTTGATGCTGCAACTGCGTTAAGAACCATGCGGGATTATTCGGGATATGCTTCAACGCCTAATAGTGCGTCAGCAAGACTAGTAACTAAAATAACTAAAAAATTTAAAGGTGAAGAATTCATCGACATTATTGCATTAACCGTAACTTATATTGACGAAATGAATCAGATTATCGAATCTCGGATCAGGCTCTCTTAAAGTGTACTAGCTCATATCTAAACTGACAGTTACCGAGTTTTTAGAGTGTCTGTCAGTTTAGATTCTGTCTGAGTTTTATGCGCCACAGGCAGGATATGGAAAACCTAAAAAATACTTATGGCTTACGCTTCTTGATTGTATTTTTTGAATCATTTTCAGTGAGTATCTTCAACTTAACTAACGCCTCTTCAAATAACGAAAAGGCTTGAGAAAGTTTATCGCCAGACGAGCTGACTACAAAAAAATTATTACCAATGATTGCCCCAGTTTCATTTAATAAAGTTTCTTTCAATATGAGATACATAAGTTTTATCCAAAAGTTAAAGTGAATTCAGTATATCTAAAATTGTTATTTTAACAAAAAAATAAACAATTTTAGCCAT
>JANPNP010000087.1:0-2399 GCA_031427535.1 Bdellovibrionales bacterium
GCAGTCCATCGGACGCTCTAGGTAGCGATCAAACTGACTTTTACTGCGCTCTACTTTTGCAAGTTGAAAAAAATCTGACAAATGATTGGAAAATTGCCTAAATGAATCTTTCCATAAGTCTTCGCTTTGACACATTTTGTAAAGCTGAAATGCCTTTGCGGAATTGGGTTCGGCCTCTTCTAGAAGGCCATTTATTTTTTGCGTAATTTGTTGCGGAAACGATTTCCATGCGTCTTGCATCATCTGGTTAAATTATATCACGCGCTAGAAATATGTTTTTGAATTGTTCTGCGAAATTCGTCTAAGTTTTTTACACTTCTAGTTTGAGTTCGAGATAATTGCTAACTGGTTTTTAGTCTTTCCCTGTAGTCCTTTTTTGAAGGTAGCTACCGACAGCAGCTGCGGGTAAACCCCTGCTGTGTTTCGGTTGTTCAAGGCAATCAGTTTTGCTACCACCCCTGTGACAAAGGCTGTAGCTTGCGACGTTCCACTCATGACGCCATATTTATTGTGCGGAAGTGTTGATAATATCCATTTTCCCGGCGCTGCAATATCGACTGAAAAACGGCCGTAATTGCTGAAAGGCATAAGCTCGCCACTACGATTTGTGGCGGCTACAGAGATTATGTTTTTAAATGCATAATTTGCTGGGTAATATTTCTTTATGTCTGTATTGGAAAAGTTATTTCCAGCAGCCGCCACAACCAAAATATTTTCTTGCAAGCTTTTATGCAAAGCTACCCTTTCGGCTACATTACTTTCTCCGCCCCCGCCCGAGTAGTTGATTACTTTTACTTTCATTTTATTTGCGTACTGAATTGCACGTGTTGAATTGTTTAAATTATTTTGATTTTTTCCATGCGGATCGTAGTATTTTAATATCATCATACGAACTGATGGAACAAACGTGCTATTTGGTAATTGCCCCCCAGTGTGGCGATTGAATTCGCGTTTTATGATTCCTGAAATGTGAGTGCCGTGACCAACGTCATCGCTGACGTCATTGTTATTATCAACAAAATTCCATCCATGGATATCATCGGCAAATCCGTTGCCATCATCATCTACTTTATTCGTTTCCTTATTATTTCCGAACTTGTCTAGGCCACTTTCACCAGGATTAGTCCAAATGAATTCTTTTAAATCTTTATGATAAATATCTGCTCCGGTATCGATGACAGCCACGATTACTGGTGAAAATTTTTGTGCAATTCGGTTTTTATCCGTAGCAGCCGCTTTGAGCGTAAATAACAACGCTACACTGACAATGAACATTTTTTTCATGCATTCCCCCGTTTGAATGTATTTAATTTGTTTTTGGCTATTAAGTTTTTTATGCGCACAGATGATGTGTGCGGTTTCGTCAAAAATGTATTTGACGTCCTTAGCTGTGGATCTATGTAGTTGAATAACTGTAATAGCAATCGGCGCGCCAGCGGCGCTACAGGCCTTAATGAATTTGACAACTGTCTAGGGTGTAACGTGTATAGAACTATTTAGACAGTCGCATAAACCTAACAGTAGGCTGGCTCATACAGGGATTTGTGGGTTGCCAACATTCGACTTCTTCCATTAGCCGCTGCTGAGAACATTCTACTAGCCGCTGCTAAAAACAGGCGCTGCGTGTTTGATCCAAGCGGCGTAATAGTTTTTCCTGGGTTTGTAGTTTGCGAAACCGAATGCTTCTAAGATGTTTTGTTTTAAATAGCCCGTGCACTGTTTAAAATCCCTACCCCAGTTAGTTATTCTAGAGAAAGGCCGAAACTGCCAGAAGCCTTCTGGATTTTAGTGAAAAGAATTAGCTTCGGTCGAGGCATTTGAACCATCGCCCGAAGCTAACTTCTTACGTGCACTTGCAAATACTTTAAAGCTTTGCTGACTCATTGTGTGGCTAGCGATCTGACCTGATATGGCTTTAATAAATGCTGTGTACAGTGTTCTGTTAGTTATCCTTAAAAGCAGATGAATGTTATTTGAGTTTATAGCTTGGTGGTAAATTTTAACTCCGAACTCTTTGCTAAACCGCACAAGTATTTGTTTGATTGCTTGGTGATTACGTTTAGCTAAGAAGCTGTCTTTACCCATCGCCCACTCACTACGAAGTACTAAGTGAATAGTGGCCTTTTTAATTTTCTTTTCTTAAAAAGTAAGGCGCCGCCGAAGAATTTTTTTTGTTGGTTTGGAAATAACGTTAGTTGCTTAAATTTTTTCATCTTGGTGGGTTAACACTTCAAGACTGGGGCGATGCCCCAGATGCTGTGACAGAAGCACGATTCAGAGTGAAGTTCGGTAATCGGATGTGGGATTAGTTTAGGGGAATCAACAGTATGCTATCAGCAGAATGCGATTAGTAACACGGGTTATCGACTTAATTTCACTTTCACCGGACAGGCTTCCTG
>JANPNP010000088.1:0-5168 GCA_031427535.1 Bdellovibrionales bacterium
GATGGGCGACCAGAAATACTTGGACACCTGGCCTGCCGATTTCCCGTCGACCCATGTGCTGCAGCATGGTGGCGCCGGTATTGCGCCGTGGAACTACGCCCAATACCGGTTTGGCGGGACGGCGGCGGGAGCGATCACCGTGGACGGGGCAGCGCTCATTTTTCGGGCCGCCAAATCCCAATGGAACTCCGAAACGTTGGGTGTTGCCAACGACCATGTCTGCACCCCATTCGCCGGGCGGAATAATAAGTGTTAATGCTAGTAAGTCGACAGAGGCAATCACTAAAGCACCATGATGGTGCAGTTTTTCCGTGATGTCTTTGTAGTTTTCTACTTTTCCAGTGGTGGTTGGGTATTGAAAGAACGCCGCAAAAATTTCTTTTTTAAAGTCAAAAGTAAGTGGGTCTTGCAGAATGAGTTCTAAGCCTAAAGGTTCTGCGCGGGTTTGCAAAACTTCGATCACATGCGGATGCATTTCAGGGTGAACCAAGAACGCATTCACATCACTTTTTTTCGAGGCACCCAAAGCCATTGCCATGGCTTCAGCTGCGGCAGTTCCTTCGTCTAACAGCGATGCATTCGAAATCTCCATTCCCGTTAAATCACAAACCATCGTTTGAAAATTTAATAAACTTTCTAATCGGCCCTGCGAAATTTCGGGTTGGTAAGGGGTGTAGGCCGTGTACCAAACGGGATTTTCAAAAACATTCCGCGATATAACTGACGGAGTGATGGTGTCATGGTAGCCCATACCAATCAGCGACTGATATACTTTATTGTGCGACATGATTTCTTTAAGTTGTTTTAAAATCTCGTACTCGGAAATTCCATCACCAACTGCCATTTTCTCTTTTGTTATTATCGATTTCGGAACAACTTTCGCCATCATTTCGTCACTATGGGTAAACCCCAAAGTTTTCAACATTTCCTTCTTTTCAACTTCAGAGGGACCAATGTGTCGGCGTTGAAATTCAGAATTTGTTGATAATAAAGTACTTGTCGATTTTGCAGTCGTCGAAGGCGTTACGGCCTGCGACGTTCCAGGAGATGATTGCATTTGCATAGAAAGGCTCCGTACGTGAAGTGTTAAGCCAAACTAACATAAGTGATTTAAAATGAGGAGACCCTAAAAAATGACGACTGGCTTCACTTACAGGGGTAGGAACAGGGTTTTACATAGATTGAGAGAAAAACAGGCAGGAATGTGTGGAATAGCAAGAAAAGCTGAAACTTACTGCCGATTTCAGAAAAAATCGGCAGTAAATAAGGTAAAATTACTTACGAGTCGCCTTCTTGCGAGTCGTCTTTTTAGGAGCAGCGGCTTTTTTTGCGCCGCCTTTTGTCTTTAAGATTTTTTCGAATTCGTTCTTACGAGCTACCGCTTTTTTCTTGTAGTCTTGTAAGCTTTTTTGAACTTTTGTTTTAGATTGCTTCAGCTTAACGATGACCTTACTCATTTCTTTTTCAAGGTCGCCTTCGGTTTGTGTTACTTTTTTCATGATCTCTTTATATTTTTTGATCGCATCATCTTTTGATAAATGCTTAACGCGTTTTTGCAAATCTTCTGAAATTGTTTGAATATCGCCGACAACACGCTTTACGTTTTGTGATTGAGAAAGTTTTTTTACCAACGATTGAATTTTGTTTAAAGCCACTTCAGACCCCTTTGTTGTTTAAAGTTTAGGTTTACTTGCGTTCTGGATAAATGCAAAATCCCTTGTTTTATAAGGGATTTTTTGAAATTGCACAATAGTTTAATGATTTATTCTAATTTAAGAACATTTACAATGTAAAATTCATCTCGCGCAGTAATGCTCCGGGCACCTTCATGGCGCCAAGTTCACGCTTCAAATAAGTCGAGGTATTTGCATAAACCTGTTGGTTTTTTGTTAAGTTTATTAAATTCTTACCAAAAATATTATACAAAGTTTCATCGAAGCGCAGATCTTGAATTGGTCCCTGAATTTCACCTTTTTCCACCCAAAAACACGCAAAACGGGTCATCCCAGTAATGCGGGCTGCCTGTGGATCGCTCCAGTTTATGTAATGCAGATTAGATAAGTAAAGCCCCGTACCAAGTTCTTTTAAAATAGCAGCTTCGTCTAGCGTGCCTGCTCTAATCTCAGGAGATTTCATCATCTCGTTCGGTTCAGCATAGTTAGAAGTTAACTTGTATTCGGTTGCAGTCGGCGTGCTAATTAGAAAATTTTGTAAACGCCCTTTTTCAATAAGCGGAAGTTCTTGCGGGCTAAGCTCGCCTAAAGCATTGAACGGAGTTGAATAGCCCAAACTTAAATTTTCCATCAACGTGAATTGTTCCGAAAATAAAACATCCTTATCATGTAGTTTTTTAAGCGGTGCAAACCCCTGTTCAAAAGAAGCGCGGCTTAAAGCTTTCCAGTAAAACATACCCATCAATTCAGCCACGGCCATAGGACCCAAATAGGTTTTATAACTTCCAGGCATCACTTTTTGCGAAGGACGTTTTAACAGGGACAGCGTATTTTTAGTCTGCTGGGCGGCATTTAAGAATGCCTGCTGATTCCAGTTTGTTTCGGCGTAAAATGCCTTTGCAGCGCGGGGGCCATCATAAAGCGAATAATCTAAGAAGAAATAATCAGTTTCAAAGTAATGAAACTGGCCTTTCGAATTAATAGCAGCTTGGCGTAAAGGCCCCGAGCACCATAAACCAACCATATCCGAATCCGCGAAGGTACCGCAAATTAGCGGAATGATTTCTGCCGTCGACGGGCGCGTGGCTTTTTTAAAAGTTTCAGATAAGCCGTTGTTAACAAGCGGAACAAACTGAGGGTTCGGATCTGTCTTTGGTAAATCTTGACGTAGCTGCTGCAATACAGAAGCAAATTTTTTCATATCCGTCGCGTAATCTAATGTTAAATTGTAACGTAAACGATACGTGCGCTGGTCCAATTGATATTGAGCGGTTATTTCGTGCTGCTGCACAGTTGTATTTTGCCGAACTTTGGACTGACTAAAGCGAATAAAATCACTTTCCTCTGAATGTAAGTTAAACGCCAACTCCTCGTCAGCCAACAATTGATTGAAGGCCTCGGTTGTGTATTTTTTTAAGTAGGCCAGGATGTCTGTTTTCATTTTAACCCCCACCGAAAACTTCGATATTTTTAAAAAGTGCGTACGGCGAAGAATGCCCAACACGAATAATTTGGCTTGGTTCGCCCTTACCACAGTACGGGGAGCCGTACGTTTCAACAGTGTCTGGTTTTGTTAAACCAGACAGTGAATTCCAAAAAGGCACTGTGATGCCGCGATAATTAGGATTTTTTAAAGTGGTTGTGATTTTGCCGTTTTTAATTCGTTTACCGTATTCGCAGCCGAACTGAAATTTCCGGCGGTAATCATCGATCGACCATGATTTGTTCGCAAACATGATAACCCCATTTTCAACTTTGGAAATCATTTCATCCAAAGTTAAATCTCCGCCTTCAAGATTGATGTTGGCCATTCGGTCAATAGGGGCCCGGTTCCACGAGCTAGCTCTTGAATTTGCTACCCCGCGAAGGCCCGAACGCATTTGGCTTTCCAAACTACCAAGGCCTGCTTGCAAAATTCCATTTTTAATAAGATGTTTTCTTTCCGCCGGATTGCCTACTTCATCAAATTTATAACTGGCCATTTCATGTGCGACGGTTGGATCAAAAACCACATTCATCAATGGGCTTCCGTACTGAAGAGTGCCAAAATCTGCAGGTTGCACAAAGCTCCAGCCGGCAAAATTTCGCTCGTCACCAAGAATGCGGTCTAATTCAAGCGGGTGACCAATTGATTCGTGAATTTGTAACAACATTTGATCCGGTGACAATATTAAATCGCACGTTTCGGTAGGACAATTCTCTGCCGTTAAAAGTTCCAGGGCCTCAGATGAAATTTGGTCACAGTCTTTCAGTGCTGATTCTAAGTTGAAATGTTCTGCGCCGATCTGTAGGCAATTGCCACGCCCGCCATGTAAGGAACGCGTTTGAGTTTCTTTACCTTCGCGTGCAGTAGCAGCCATCGAATTAATAACAATATCGAATGTCTGATCAAATTCGGCACCCGCACTGGACATGTAATTTTGCTGACACGTAATAATCATCGCATCCGACGTCGTCGAAATTATTTTATCGTTGATTTTCATTCGTAACGAAGTCTGTTTTAGAAAATCATAAATTTCAGCCATCGAAAGCTGGTCTAACTTACGTTTAGATGCCGATTGATAAGATCCTTTTGAAGGTGGTCGTATTTTTTCATCAAATTTAAAAACTGGAAATTTTGCACTGGTGTCAGTCATAGCAATTGCTTTTGCAAAAGCGTGTTTAATTCCTTCCGGTGTTGTTTCACAAGTCGCGCTATAGCCCATGTGGCCATTACGCATGACTTCGATCAACAAGCCCGCATCGTCAAATTCGTGAAATGAATCCGGCTTGCCATCGCGCACGCTGATGTCTCGGGTGCGTTCATGAATGGTTTTAAAGGCAACAAAATCGGCATCTTTTTTATATTTATTAAATTCAGTTTGCATAGCCTTTTTTTATAAGCCATCTTTTACTTATGAGCAAAAGAAGAGACGAATATTTGCAAAAACACTGGTTAAAGTACCCCGAGATGCCGCGCGGCGCTTTGCGCTACGGTCGCTGCGAAGCTTTACGCATTGGAACGCAGAATCTATCAGATTGGTCATTCAAGGACGCCCCACAAATAAAAGCGGGTGATGTGCTGCTAGACGGGGATTTGTTGGCACTTATGCCAGCGAACCAGTTGATTATGCTGGCTGCAAATTCCACAGCTAGAAACCCTAAATTTGATAAATGGCCCGAGCAAAAAAAATGGTTCGATTATCTATCACTAATACGTACATTTTTTAAAGAGAAACGTTTTCAGGACGTGAAGACATCAACACTTGTAACCTGTCCTGGGACCGAGCCAAGCCTTGAGGTTTTTGAAACCGAATTTGTTCTTGGCTCAAAAAAGACAACATTTTTTCTGCCAACGTCGCCTGAATTGAATTTAAAAAAGTTACTTGTCGAAGGTGCCGAACGCATTTTCGAGATTGCACCTGTTTTTAGAAATGGCGAACCTGACGGACAAGCACCACCCCGAATTTACAATGCTAGAATGGTACCGCGCCTTCAGTAATCTTTCCGCAATAA
>JANPNP010000089.1:0-5240 GCA_031427535.1 Bdellovibrionales bacterium
AGGCGTTCGGTCAAAAGAGACATCGACAGTGCTGGTTTAAATTCACTTTCTTTTTTCCAAATATTTTTAATCTCATTTAAATTTTTCCAGTGACCGCAGCCTAAGCCTGCTAAATAACCCGCACCGATCGCAGTTGTTTCTAATTGCTGAGGACGATCCACGCGTGCTTGCAGGTAATTGGCTTGCAACTGCATCAGCAAATTATTTTCAGCGGCGCCGCCGTCTACGCGCAAAACTTTTATTTTTTTGTTTAAATCTTTTTCCATGGCTCGCAGAATATCCGCATTTTGCAAAGCCATTGCTTCTAAAGTTGCACGAGCAATATGTGCCTTGGTAGATCCGCGGGTTAATCCCGTAATTTCACCACGCGCACTTGGTGCCCAGTGCGGCGCGCCTAAGCCAGTCAGCGCTGGAACAAATTCAACGCCACCTGTATCTTCTACCTGCTTTGCTAAAAATTCGACGCCACTACTGGTTTGAATAATTCCTAATCCATCTCGCAGCCATCCCACGGCAGCACCGCAAATAAAAGCACCACCTTCTAGCGCGTACTGCGTTTTTTGTGATCCAATTTTCCATGCAACAGTAGTTAGCAAGCCTGACTTCGAGTGAATCAATTTTTCGCCAGAGTTCATTAAAATAAAACTGCCAGTGCCGAACGTGCATTTGCTTTCTCCGGCCGTAAAGCAAACTTGTCCGAATAAAGCGGCCTGTTGATCACCAGCAACACCAGTAATAGATGTGCCCTGATTTACAAATGAATGGTACTGAGTTAACCCGAATAAGCCAGCGGATGATTTAATTTCTGGCAATGCCCACAACGGCACTTTAAAAAGTTTTAATAATGAATTATCCCACATTGTTGTTTTTAAGTTCATCAACATAGTTCTAGACGCATTACTAACATCCGTTGCAAAAATATTTCCGTCTGAAAGCTTCCACATCAAAAACGTGTCGATGGTGCCGAAACACAAATCTTTATCTGCTAGTGCGTGGCTTACGTTTTTTACGTTTTCAATTAGCCAACGCATTTTACTTGCCGAAAAATAAGGATCCAGCACCAGGCCTGTTTTGTTCTTAATTTTCTTGGCCCATTTGGGTTTTAAAGCATTGCACATTTTTGTGGTACGGCGGCACTGCCAAACTATCGCATTATGAAGTACTTCACCGGTCGACCTGCGCCATGCAACGACAGTTTCCCGCTGATTTGTTATTCCAATTGTAAGTATGTCTTTTGGCGTGGCTTTAACAGAATCGAAAGCAAGCTCTGCCGCTGATTTTACAGAATTCCATATATCATTTGGATTGTGTTCAACCCACCCCGGCTCTGGATAGATTTGCGGATAATCGACAGAGGCTTGCGAAACAAGACTTCCGACGTGGTCTAACAGCACGACAGTTGATCCAGTTGTTCCTTGATCGATAGACATGATATATTTTTTCATAACACTATCATGATCAATTTTTTTAGAAAACCCAAAGAAAAAGTTTTTAATCTAAGCCAGCTTGACGCGGACTCGTTACTTTTTAAAGTATTTCCGCGCTTGTTCATGGAGCTTATGAAAAAATATTTTCGCTTAGAAATTGAAGGCCTTGAAAATATTCCAAAAAAAGGCCCCGTTATCATTGCACCAAATCATTCAGGTTTTTCAGGATTTGATGCCATGATCTTAGCGTATATTCTGCAAGAACAAACAAAGCGAATTCCCCGAGTATTAACCCATCACCTGTGGTTCTTAACTGAAAAAACAGCGTTACCGGCGCAAAAACTTGGGTTCATTGAAGCTACTTTTGAAAATGGGATTTCATTGTTAAAAAAGAATAACGTTATTGTGCTTTTTCCCGAAGGTGCCAACGGCAACTTTAAAGCGACATCTAAAAAATATCAGTTACAAGAATTTAAGCGCGGGTTCATCCGTATGGCTCTGCAAACAGGCGCAGTCATCGTACCAACGCTAGTCATTGGCGCCGAAGAAACTCATATTAATTTGCAAAAGTTAAAATTCAGCAAGTTTCTGCGGGGTCTGGTGCTACCGCTTCCACTAAATGTTATACCGTTACCAGCTAAGTGGAAAATTGTTTTTACTAAGCCAGTTCATTTGCCCTTCGGGCCCGAAAAAACTGATGACAGTGAACTGTGTCATGATTTAGCAAACGAAATACAGGAATCAATGCAAAAAAAAATTAACAAACTTATCAAACAGCGGGGCTCTGCATATTTTTCGATTTTAATCTTAGCGGCACTTTTTAGCTATAATTTAAAAGCACAGGCACATTCACAGGCCGTAGATGGGTTCCGTTGTGTTCCATCTTTTCGCGACACTCGCTTTCAAGTTCTTAAAACAGAGCAAAAAGTAGAAGTTCTTGTAACCAATCCGTCAGGTTACAAATTTATGCCACAATTTGATGGCCCCAGTTCACAATTCCATGTGGCCTTCAATGAAATGCAGGCTAAAGATTTAGTTGGACTCGGAAACGTGTTCACACTGAAGTGGCCTAAAGAAAACTGTAAAATGGATACCAGTAAATTCACGTTAAGCTGTTCGGGTATTTCAGAAATTTCAGTTCCTGGCATGAAGTCATACGGCCTTACGACCACTGGAATTACAGAAACCTACGAATCTGAAATTTACGAAAAAAGAAAATTTCGAATTTCACTTGAGAAAGAAAATTTCTACTTTGTTAGTTTACAATTTGATACGAAAACCTGTGAAAAGTTCTAGGGTGGGCAGTTTGGCTTGGAAAAATCTTTTTGATTAGCACAATCTGGAATATCGTTACCAATGATTACAATTGCTTTGTTCCACATTTTGATGACTTGGCCTTCGTTAGCGCCCCTTGATATCAAAGCTTTTGTTAGTATGGTCGCACATCCTACAGCTATGACCATTAACAGTAAATATTCGACTAAAATTTGACCTTTACTGTTTCTCAACTGGCGCATCCGCCAAGCTTAACGTGTTTTGTTTTTTCAGCCAAGTTGTTAAATATTTTCGGACATCTTCAATCTGCAGCTGCACATTGGCACTTTCAGAAGGTTGGCACATACCAATAGCTAGACCCTCGTCCCAGTTTTTTGCGAAAACTCCATGATTACCCTTTAGCAAATCTGCTGCATCAAATACCGCTTCAATGCTAGCGACATCGGGATAAATCAGTAGAAAAATATGTTCGCGGGTCTGCATCGACCAGGCCTTAACAGCATTCCACAGGTCGGTGTGTTCGGTCTGCAAAAGATGGTAAATCTTTAACGCCGAAGACTCGTAGGACTGTGAGAAATAGATTCTAAAGGCACCGTCGAATAAAGCTGTGTTAAATACGGGGCTGTAAAATCGCGTCGTGATAAATGATGAATATGTTGCTGCCATAAACACAGCCTAGAAAGCCTTGGCCCACTTTAACAAGGAAAATTTAAGAATCTTAAATTTTAACATCATGCGCTATTCTAACGGTTTATACCTAACTTTTTACAGCAGTTCCGTGAATGAAAAGTTGGTGCTCTGGCATCTTTCCGGCAGCATAGAAGAAATCACTTAGCTCGGCAGTGGTGCATATAAAGTTGGCCTTTTTGCCAACAACCAATTCGCCCTCGTCATGAAAAATTCCGAGCGCTTTTGCAGCACCGCTGGTGTACGCCAAAAAAACTTCAGGCAGTGTCATTTTCATTTCAAGCCGTGCTAGTAGCCCCACCAAAGATAAATCCTGAGTCGGCGAACTTCCCGGATTAAAATCAGTCGCTAAAGCAACAGTCGCACCCGCATCTAATAATTTTCTAGCTGGCGGATAACTGCATTTCATATAAAGGTCTGCAGCCGGTAGCAGTACGGCAACACAGTTCGATTTCGCAAATTTCGAAATGGATTCGTCCGATAAATGAATCACGTGATCAGCTGACAAAGCACCGTGCTGCAGCGCTAGTTCAGCACCGCCCGATAGCGAAAGTTGATTTGCATGAATTGTAATTTCAAATCCCAAAGCTTTTGCTTTCCTTAAAAAAGTGTCTGCTTCACGACGCTCGAAAAAATTCGTTTCAATAAAAATATCAACGCGATTAGAAAGTTTTTTGCGTTTTATCAACGGCAAAACCTCATCCACCAAATATTTCAAGTAAAGCTCATGAGATTTAAATTCCGGCGGAAGCGCATGCGCCCCCAGGAAAGTAGAAATAATTCGTGGACCTGTAAGCTTCTTAATAACTTCTAACATTTTGATTTCATTTTTCAAATCAAGCGCATAACCGGTCTTTATTTCTAATGCTGAAACACCTTGCCTTAAAAAATGATTTACCCGCTCTTGCGCACTAACTAGCAACTGACCGGCAGTGGCTTCTCTGGTTTTTTTCATTGTCGATAAGATTCCGCCACCACGTGCAGCAATTTCCTGATAACTAACTCCGTTATTACGCAGTTCAAATTCATCCGCACGTGAACCTGCAAACACAGTGTGCGTATGACATTCGATGAACGATGGAAAAACTAATTTATTTTTTAGATCCGCAATCGTATTTTTGGAGTAGACCTTTGAAAGTTTAGATTCGGGTCCGATCCAAGCTAGCAGGCCATTTTCAACAACGAATGCCATTTTCTTGCGAAAACCCTTAAAATCAGTATCCACAAGTCTTAAATTTTTAAATGTCTTCCCTTGTTTAGTTTTCACAGTAGGAATTATGATCTTTTTACGCCGTCATTTCAACGTCACAGTCCAAGTTTTGCTTCAAGGTGTTAACTTGCTAACCAACTGCTGTTCCAGACCCAGGCTTTATATTCCAAACCAAGTCTATTTTAGTCACTCGCAGTGACTACCGTAACGCACAGTCGATCCGGCATCTCAATCTGAGACATGGCCATTCAATTGCAATCTAAGACTTAAAATAGGCTTAAACAAGGAGCTCGCACTTTTATGAAAAAACAATCACTTCGCTACACCATTCTAGGTTTATTCATATCTGCTGTACTTGCCCAGGGCTGTCAAAAGGCGCCGGCTAAAAAGGTAACTGCGACAATAGATGAAGCGGCTCCGGCAATTGAAAAATTGGCTATTGCTGTCTGTTCAGACGATTTGATGGCTAAACGTAAAACATTTCAAGTAGCAGAAATTCAAACCCTAGCATTACACGATAAAATGTCATTGCAGAATAGCACTGAACACCAACAAAACTACCGCAAGTTAGCACAGAAACAAGTTGAAAACTGCAAAGCCATCTTAGATCAATTCGAAAAAGAAAAAATAAGTGCATGCTT
>JANPNP010000090.1:0-4476 GCA_031427535.1 Bdellovibrionales bacterium
GCGATCGCGGCGAGCTCGGCATCGGACGAGCCCTGCAACCTGTCCCAGTGCAACTTGAGCCAGGTGGCGAGCATCAGGTATGCCTGTTGCTATTAATGAAGCATGGCTGTATCGATTGTCGTGAAGTGGCAACGCCGTGCAAAGTCATACTGCTTACTTGCATGACGCTGAAGCCACTTCTTGAATTTTCTCGGTGATTGCATTTACCCAAAGATCGTCGGCAACATGAATGTCATTCTGCGAAAAGTTTAAACGGCTTAGCTTACTTGCGCTAACTATAGTTCTTAAGGTTTCATAATCTAAGATTTTTGCACGCTGCAGAAATTCAGATCTGGCTTGATCAGAAATTTTAATCGGTAGCGTGCCATCAGACTTTGTGTAAGCGAATTCACATGTTCCTTTTTTGAATATCGAATTTTTTCTGTATGCCGCGATGTCGCCGCGCGGGTGATCTTTGCCGTTTGCAGTGCCGATCCGCGTGCCAAACGCCGCCCCGATATCATGTGACATCGCAACAACTGTTTCACATTGGTTGGAATTTGTTTTCGACTTAGCTGTGCATACCAGGGCATTCTGCAAGGAATTGGTCGAGGTGAACGTCAGGAAATGGGTTACCAAAGCAAAAGTTTCGGCTTGTAAGATTTGCTGCGCAGAAAGTTTTTTCTGCAGCAAAAACAGCTGTGCCCAATCCCAAGGTTTTTGTAACGGCGAATACAATCTTTTACCAGCAAACTTAAGTTCAATCGAAGCTTCGGGAAATACTTCGACAGCGTATTTCCCGGCTTGCATAACTGATGCCTTTTGACCTTTGAATGGATCTTTGCTGCAACCGAAACAACTGATTCTTTCCGTCATAATATTTCTATGGGAAGCCACACCCATGGCCCACAAGATGCGAGATGCCGCAGAACTTGTATAATTTTCAACGTTGCGGCCATCTAATTTAGTATAGCGGACTTT
This sequence comes from Bdellovibrionales bacterium, assembly GCA_031427535.1. Lineage (GTDB taxonomy): Bacteria > Bdellovibrionota > Bdellovibrionia > Bdellovibrionales > Bdellovibrionaceae > Pseudobdellovibrio. The sequence continues at coordinate 961 of JANPNP010000090.1, forward strand.
TAAGATTCGTGCTTTACGAAATTTGCCAGACTTTTTAGTGTTGGCTAATTTTGCGCCGCTACTATCGGCCAAAAACACATCGTCATCTTCTGTGATAAGTTGGCTTGCTTCAGCAGCTAATTGGCCATCATCATCGTACAACTGATTGCTTTCGTTCGTCAAAGCACAGCGAAATTTTGCTGAAGCGCCATTCTGCTGTTGATAGATGTAACGACAATGAATTGGTTTTCCGTTTATTAAACCTTCGGAATTTTCCGGCGTAATCAACTGCTCACGGAACCCTTGGGCTGCAGAATCTGGCTGTTGAATTAAAAAATTAGCCTGTATCAAACACGATTTTTGATTTGCCGTAAGAAGTGCGGGAGGCATTGTATCGTTAGTTATAAGGCATTCTGCAGAAGCAGTGACACCGAACATTGCAATGGCGAAAACAAATGGAAGCATTTTAATCATCGGAACCTCAGAGCGAAGGGTGCTAACGCGGTGCCAGGTTAATTGATATTAAACACAGCTAGCGATGTTTTAAACCCTTCAGACTGTATAGGTTTTGGTCAGCTCATCACGTAGTTGAGTCTTGCCAATGCTTCATTGTGCTTCATTGTGCTGGACTATGTGTTTGCCGCCGACTAACATGCCAGTCGGACCGATGAACGGCATGGAGCAAATGTACTACGAAAATTACACGCAAGCACATCGAGAATTACCATTTTGTAACGGCATGCAACGAACCAACTTTGATATCATAAGATAAGGAACAACTATGAGTAACATGAGAAAACAGCTCGTCGTCGATAAAAGTTTACAGTACAGCATGATCAAATATCTGGTCTTTTATTCAACCAGTTTAAGCCTGATCTTTTTGGCCATTTTATTCTACGCTTCAAATCGTTTTATCGAAAAGGTTGCTATGATGAACGTTGAAGAAGAGGTTATGATCGGCTTATTTAATGATGTGAATTACATGGCCGTTGCATTTTTTGTATTGATATTAGTAATTTCACTTTTATCTAGTTACTTTAGCTTATTTTTCTCGAATAAAATTGCAGGACCTATTTACAACATTAATCAGGTCTTAGATAACAATGCACGCGACAATACCCAGCGCTTAATTAAGCTGCGTAAAGGTGACTACTTCATTGATTTATCAGAAAAGATAAATGTAATAATTGAAAAGACTAAATAGTCGAACATAAATTTCGGATAAAACTTTTTCAGTTCGCACTTAGAATAACCAACGGTAGACATTCCCTGCTACTAGAATTGAGATTTAATAGCATTTACCACCAGCAAGTGATTTTTGTTTGAGTCAAACCCACCGCGTGCCTAATATGCAGCCGGAACAATTTTTTAGCGCTAAAAGGGTTTAAAATGAAATCAATTTTTTTGTAATTCTAACAGGTTTTTTAGCCGCAACTTTTGCACAAACCACGGCATCCCAGCCAGTCCTGCCAGCTGAAAAAAAGCGGACCCAAAAAAATATCGATTTAATTAAACAAAAAGGCAAGTACTGCAGAAGATGCCCTAAAAGAAAAAGCCGCCGAAGCAAAAAAAGAAATTCAAAAAACTGTATCAGAAATAAAAGATGAAGCAGTTGCAGCACAAGCTCAATCCATTACAATTCGCGATGTAAGCACAGGCGGCGTCTTTGCTCAAGTCTTACTGTTTGATTTAATCGTTCCCGGCAAATATGGAATTTCAGGTTACAAAAACCACAACGGAAAACAATACGAAGCTGAATATCTTCGTGGAACTATGTCGGTCCCGCTAGTCATTGCTGACATCGGAAGTGTAACAGACCAGCGTTTTACATTACGAATTCGAAAATTTTCAACTAACGGAAATTTTAATTGGTACTGGGGTGTCTCGTACTTTGCGTTTGATGCCAAATTAGGATCGGATTTATTAAGTTCAATTGCTCCTGGCCAGCCCATCCCCAATGTGGATTTAGCCCACCACCGTGCCTTGGGGCTAGATCTCGGCTTGGGGCATCGTTGGCATTTTAAAAATAATGTGGCTTTAGGAGTGGACTGGATATCCTGGGCGCAGCCCTTAACCACGCTTGAAAAAGATATTCCATTTCTAAAATCGTCAAGCAACCAGGCCGCTAAAGAAAAAGTCGAGAAAGCTTTAGGCATTGCGGCTTACGTTCCACGCATTAGCTTAGTTAGACTAAGCGTGGGTTACGTTTTTTAATTTTCTTTTTATTTACTGAGCAACGTTTCTCACGAATTCAACAGTAACATCATTTTTAGTAAATACGCCTTCACCTAGTGAAATCGATTTAATTGCAGTGGCCTGAACGATGCAACGAACTGACTTTGATTTTTCATTCGCTACGTTTAGCGCCGATATTAAAACAGTTTTTTTACCCGTCTTTAAATTGTTCGTAATTTTGTAAGTTACGTAAGCTGAATCTACACACCCGTTTAACGGCAAAGAAAGCTCAAGTATTGCAAGGGGCGTACATTTCGTATCCAAAGAACAAGCACGGCGTAAAAGACTAATCTTGTAATTGCCTTTTGTAAGTAAAGATAAGTTCGCATTTTCTTCTGCTTCGCCATCAGAATTCAGATCGTTTTTTTCAGCGTACACAAAACCAATTTTCATTAATTCGGCAGCAGCACACGAATTTCTAGCCACACGAATTTGCATAGTTTGTGGATTAAACATGTGACTAATAACTTGAGCACACATCTGCTGGGCTTCGGCGGCAGTTACAGATAACATTAAAGCAGCAAATAGAACGATACGTTTAGACATGAAATCTCCTGTTAGGTTTTTGTTAATTTATAAATCTGTTTTTAACGAAAACACTTACAGCAAGGCCTAGGCCAAACAATTTTTAATTTTATAAAGTTTTAGTTCGAATTGGCATTTTCATAGAGAAAAAAAAGCTCAAGGTGGCACCGCCAAACTGGAACTTGCAGTCACAATGGAACCAGTGAGCTAGGGATTTTATTCACTGATTTGAAAAAAACCGCACTGCAAATAGCAGTGCGGTTAAGTAAGAATTCTAATTACACTGAGTTAAAGTAATCGGAGTTGAGGTCGCATCTGTATCTATAAAATTTGCTTGGCCGCACGTTGTAGTGAACGCCATCGATACATTGCCAGTTCGTGATCCTGTCAATACCGTAGATAACGTACCCGAAGTTGGGTAGCAGCATGAAGGGGTATCCCATTTCACGTTAGTAAATGTGTGGGTCGCTTTGTACGACGCTAGATTATGGTACAAGGTTGACGAACCATTGATTGTTCGTGTTCCCGCAGCACGGGTTCCAGGCAATCCGATCTGCGGCTGCTGACGCTTCAATAAGTCGTGCATTCGGCAATGCCCAGGCCGTAGTAGAGTGTCTCCTGTGCTTGGAAACTAATTCGATCAGTGCTGACCAAGTTTTTTCTCTCTCCTGCTCAGGCAGAGCCAGAACCTGTTCAGAAACCAGATGATCGAGAAGCCGCGTCTGGCTCATGGGCGGCAAATCCGCAAAGTGTTTTGTCAATTGCGGAAGCTTAGTT
>JANPNP010000091.1:0-4666 GCA_031427535.1 Bdellovibrionales bacterium
TGATCGAGGACTGTAACGGCTAACCCGGCTGAAACTAACGTTTCACTGCCATCCAAAGTAATGGGGGTTAAATATACCGGTCGCGGAAGTGTATGCTCTTTTCCAAATAGTAGTGAAACACTGACGGCAGTTTTGTTGAACTGTCGCACGGGACCAGCTGAAGAAGCAAGAGCCGTAGAACCGTCTACAACTAGCTTTTGATCGCCATTGGGCGAATTTAGTATTCGAAATGTGCCGTTACTATCCGTTGTTACTTTATCTTCATAATTTTCGAAAGATACAGTGACTCCTACTAGCGGATTGCCAGTTACATCTTTGATAATGCCGGCAAGTGATGTGGAATTTTTGAACTGAAGTTCCATACTTTCTTTTTCACCGCGTGCGATATCTTCTACCTTCAGTACAGCTAATGAAAATTTTTGAAGCTTAAGCAAGAAAGATCCATCCTCATTAGCAATGACTGAATCACGATTAAAACTAAAAACAGAGACTTCAGCTGAAACACTTGCTCGACTTCGGACAGCATTTGGCCTTCCCACTATCTTATAGTAGGCACCGTCTCCATCCGGCGAAACGCTAACTAGATTTCTATTTAACAATGGATCATCAACGGTTAACGATGTTGAAAGTGTCGAGATATTTCCCAGCGCATCTTTTGCGGAATAGTTTAGAATATTTTGGCCTTGCGAAAGTGCAACATATGCACCGGAAAAAGAGGTCTTATCGCTAGATAAGGTCAAAGCCTTGCCATTGACGGATATTTCAGAAAGCGGTTCGTTGCTGGCACCTCGAATAGTAAATCGCATTCCAGAAATTACTTCTCCACTTCCCGGGTTTACAGAAATTACTGGTCCAGTCGAATCCCGAGTTATCACTGCATGTACGGACGTAGATACATTACCAGCCGCATCTCTAGATTGAACCTGTATTGTATTTAATCCTTCTACCGACAAGGTTACCAAATACTGAAAGCTCTTCTCAAACACTTTCGCTACATCAATGCCATTTACCTTCAACGTAGTTTCAGTTGAGCTTTCGTCATCAACTGAAGCGCTGACCCAGACTTGGCTAGCATTTGTCAGCGGCGGCAGTTGAGCTAATGTGACAACAGGTGCTACATCATCAACCTTAGCATCAAAAATTGCATTTAATGATCCTAAGTTGCCCGCTAGATCTTGCGTGACTAGCGCTAAGTTGTATTTACCAACTACACTTATATTTTCTGTGACTTTATATTCATATTCAGAAATTTTTTGAGCTTCTATCCCATTACTCTTTAAAAACTTGGTTGGCTCATTAACATATACCGCGAATGTGATTACTCCAGGGACTGTTTCCAAAAAGTACAATTCCTTATGGTAACTGTTTATTATCGGTACGACTGTGTCCAATTTAACATTGCTCAAGACAAGCGGCACAGCAACATTTCCAGAAAAATCCTTAGCTCTCACCTCAATATTATTAATACCTTCTAACAGCAAAATTGAAAAGTTATTCTCATTCGTAGTTAAAGCCAGTACGCCGTTTGTGTACACTTCGCTTGTTACTTCGGATTCATCTGACACGTTAAAATTAATTGAAGGATTATTTGTAATACTATTAGAGCTCGCATTTGTCGCAATTACTGGGGGCGTAATGTCTTTCACCACTGCTATATCCGAAGTTACCCAGCCTATTCTCTTGTTAATTACGCCATTCTTCGACTTATATAATGCTGCTGAAATAAAATTTGGATTTGAAGATATCAGCTTTTCCGCATTAAATGAATAAACATACGATTTCGAATTTGGTATTTGCAGCGGTACACTTGTGTGAACAATCTTACCGTTAAAGATAATCTGAACTATTTTTAGTTCGCCGTCGTCATCAATATCGTCTTCGAAGTCGTCACTGACTTTTCGAAGATTGCTGATCGTTGTTTGAACTTGTGAGCTTCTACCAGAAAACACTGAACCGGGATTAGCGGTGATCGCAAATTTGTACTTGTTCATTAGTGTAGAACTAAGGTTCGGAGCTGACGGAAGGCTTCCGACCTGTAATGCATATCTTCGCTCTGCTAAGAGGTTCTCGTCAGCGCGAAGATTAATTTCAGCTTTCTTAAGTACAGAGTCCAACCCGCCTTTTAGAACTAAAAACAGTTCATTTGAGGCATCAGACCATCTGCCAAATTTCACATCTTCCGTTATTCGATCGATTGATACTTTACGAAGCTCCAGTTTTGACATGACCTTCAAGACTTCTGATATGCGCTCTTTGGATTTCTTATTATTATAAATTCTAACTGAAAACAGATTCAAATCAGAGGCTACGACCGAATTTGAAATGTAACTAAACTTAATTTCATTGTCGTTTACACTTGTAAAAGACATTGAGCTAGTGATTTCGACCGCATCACTTGGAAAGGTACCTACTATTTCAAGCCCTGATTTCTTAAAATCTTCAAGTAACGTTGATTTTTTTGAGTCTTTCGAATCATCCTTTTTACCAACTAGTTTGATGACCCCTGAAAACTTTACGATGTCGTTATTGTTGTATTTATCTTTATCTGCAGAGACCGTAACAATGATTCCACGATCTGGTGCAGAACCAAAATAACTATGATTCAATTTTGCAAATGAACTAAGTGAAAATAAAATTGTGCTTAAAGCAACTAGCAATGTGGTTTTCATATTATTTTACCCACATCTTTACATCTGAGTCTGAAGCCAAGATATTTTCCGACTTCAAAAGGCTAATGTCACTAGCTGTGAGTTTGTATGTGGAGTCTGCATTTAAACGTTCTTTTAAAAGAATTATCTCTTTATTAGCTTCAATTAACGAGCGATCTGGGCTTGCACCATCAATAACTACATTCGCAGAAGGCGGAGTTGCCGGGTTGTCCTTGGAAGTGCATCCAACCAAGCCTAGTGCTAAAAAAATCCCTAGTAACAAGTGGCTTGAGCCCATGAAATCCCCCGATAACGTACAGCGTTAATGAATTGGTTCCATAAGCTTTCGGTCCTTATAGCAATCTACTTTAGATCTTTTTAAAATTGATTGGTTGGTGTATCGAGTTGGAACTAAATTCCTTTAACAATAAATTGTTGTAACTTAATTTGAGAATAATTTGGCTTTTTTGAACTCTTTGACCGATTTCATCCGAAATGTCCCGGTCAATTTCATGTAAGTGCGCCACCTGATTTCATCAAAGTGTACCACTTATATTCGATTTGAGGTCTTTACCCGAAAGCGTCAGCGACAAATTTAAAGGTCGGTGGTCCCGTTGTTTCCAGAGGTGGAAATGGCGGCAATAAGGGTAACAATAGCGATGCAGGAGCAGATTTTAGAATTATTCAGACAAGGCCGTTCTGAAAGGGCCATTGCGAAGATCGTAAAAAAACATCGCAAAACAGTATCACAAATCATAAAACGTGGAACTGTGGCCAGGCCAGGAGCTGTCGCTGCTGACTGGGCAACATTAATTGATTGGGGAAAAGTTCGTCTAGAAGCCAGTCGTGGCGTGCAAATTAATATTTTATCAAAAGAACATGCCGACGGCAAAATTAGTTACGTTCTCGCGTGAATATAATAAAAAATACCCAACACATTCAACAGTGACAATGAAGCTTGTGCATAAGCCAGGTGAAAAATGTTTCTTCGATTACGCCGAAGGCATCAATATAATAAATCGAGAAACTGGTGAAATTACAAAGACGTCGCTGATGTGCGGTACCACCGTTACTAGCACTTACCGCGTGAGTCGTGAAACTAACCGAAAGTAGATCGTCAGGTCTATTCGGCGAGCATGTGTACCTTGCTAAGGTTCGGTTATCTGCATTAAGCTCAGCCACTATATTATCGCCATCGTAAACGTATTTTCTCATTGTAATAGAAATTTCAATTTTCGATAAATAAGACGTGACAACTTTTTTTATTCTTCTTCCAATTGGATCACAGCTGTAACAAAGGAATATGTTGTGAAGTTAATTTTCAAAAAGTACGCATCATTTCCCCAAGTTCATTTCTTTGCGGTATTTAAAAAACGTTCGACGTTTTAGACCAGTGACCTCTTCAAATCTTTGCAACTGGTCTTTGACCCTTAGTTCTTGCTTAGCCAGTTTGCGAATCAATTTCTTAGGATCTTCAGGATTTGAAATAATCATCGCATTTAAAAGTATTTCCCATTGATCGCCATTGTGTTTTGCGAGTTCGTATCCCATCTGTAAAGTTCGATAGCTGATTTGAGTTAACGCGCCATCCGTCAAACGAGAACTTAAAAATTTTGCGACAGCTTGTGATTTTTTAGTATCTGGATACCAGCCTTTGTCTGCGGCAGCTTTTATCAAAAGCTCTTTTGCGCGACTGATCGTCATATCAACTCGAAACGGAAAACTTCTGGATTTGACTGCTTCGGCATCAGGAGTTGCCGGGAACGAGTTACAGATAATAATCAACTTGCCATTGAATACGAATTCATCGATTGCAGCTTTACTTGTTGTTGATCCCCAGCGAATAACGCGTCCCTTAGATTGTCACCATGTTGCCCGTTAAAGAACAGCTAGTTGGCGTTGAAAGCTCCGTATTGGAGTTAAATGCGGAATATGAACGATCTAACAACGTAGTCGACGTGTCAGCGGCATTTCAGTTTTTTAAGATTTTTAAGGATAATTTTGAAAGTCAGGCAATG
>JANPNP010000092.1:0-11277 GCA_031427535.1 Bdellovibrionales bacterium
TTGTATTTTTCATTATTTTTCAGGTAATTTCTTTATAATCAATGCAATAATTCGACATGGCGCAAACATTTTCGCCCTCACGTGGCACTGAAATTTCGCCGGAAGGCCTGCGCATTCTTGCCAATACCGAGCAATTTTATGAGCAGTGGGTGACGCTGCGGCGCACGCGATTGGCACTGCCCAGGAGAATTTTTTGGAAACAGGTTGCCGGTCGCGATTATCTTTACGTTCAAATGACCGGCGAGCGCGAACCCAGAAGCAACGGGCCGCGCACTCCCGAGACCGAACGACGGCACCTTCTACAGAATGCGTCGATCACGGAGACGGAAGACAAACTGAACGGGGTTGAGGCCTCTCTCGCCGAGTGCCTTGCGCAACACAAGGCATTGCGCTTGCCACGCTTGCTGGCGCTGCCGGGCGAGATTCTGCGTGAGTTCGATTGTCGCGGCTGGCTCGGCGTCTGTCTGCTGGTCCGTAGGTAAAGTTCAACATAAGAAAGTGGCTTTTCCGTCTAATTTATTGACGAACGACCAACAATCTTTATTTCAAGAACTGCTCTATTGGAATAAGTTGATTTTAAACTGGCATAAGCTCTGCAGATTCAACGGAAAACCGAAAAGGGGTAAAATTATGAAAATCAAATCAAACACACTCAAAAGCATTTCTGTTGCTGCTTTTATTTTCGCCGCATGCCAAGGTCAGGCTCAGCAGATAAAAGAGTCTATGGCACTCATCCCAAAGCAATCGTCCGAAAGTTATCTTGAAAATCTAACTTTACTACATGAAAAAATACAAAACTCTAAAACACAAATTGAGGATGCAGAAAAACTACAGACACTTTTCCGCGTTGAACAAAGTTTCAAAGAAATCTGCGCAGACCAAGACTTCGCAGATCAGGTTGTAGTTATTAACAAAAAAGATAGCTCGGTCAGTCTTACTTATACATGTTTTGATAACTATGACGACGAGCAGGGAAAAGCTTTTATTTTTGAAATCGGCCGAAGCTCAGAGCTTGTTTCATTTTCTGAAGTGGCTGTCGAAAAAGAGATTTCAGCCGCAAAAAAACAAGGACTTAAGTTAATTTTTAAAGAATCTGTCGCCCTAGTGGCCTCATCCGCTTTAACTTACGGAGTTTCAAAAGTACTTTATCCCGGCGAGCTTGATAAATTGAAACACGCCACCATCAGCTCACTTTTAGGATCTGTGATCACAGCCTCTGCGAGTTACTTTTTTAAAGTCAGTCCGAAAAAAGCGGCTTTAATCGGTATCTCAGGCTGTGGTCTGATCGGGATCGCTAAAGAAATTTATGACTCGAAACGCCCTGAAAAACACACGGCCGATATCCGCGACTTCGGAGCTGATATGGTAGGCTGCACAGTTGGTTCCATCGGGATGAAAATTGCAATTGAATTTTAGGTTTTACTTTGGATTTCTATTGGTTAAGTCAGAGTTCCTGGTGTGATAGTTCGAATTTGAGCGCACTGGGCGCAAACAACAGGACCCAGTTTTTTTTCGCCACAGAACAACGGTTGATAAGTACGCTTACAATGTGGATTTACATAACGGCATTTCGCCAGCGAGTTCATGGTTATTGTTGATGGATGTGGACTGTTAAATCCAGTAGATTTGAATCAGCTGGTTAAAAAGTTTGGATCGTACCGTGACTTCGCTTACCGAATTTGTGCCTCAGAAGCATTTGTTCGTCAAAAGATCCTAAGATGACCTAAAAATTAGTATTTACAACGTAATAACAATGCTGTATTATAGGCTATGGAATTTGAGTGGGATGACTCCAAAGCAGAAAGCAACTTCAAAAAGCATGGCATTAAGTTTTCAGAAGCTGTTACTATTTGGCTAGACGATTCATCTGTCGAAATGCCCGATCTTGAACATTCATCGCAAGAAGAACGCTGGATCAGATTAGGGATGTCAAGAAAAGCAAACCTACTTGTCGTCGCCTATTGCGAAAAAACTGAAGACAGTCGAATCAGAGTTATCTCTGCACGTTCTGCAACTAAACATGAATCGAAACAATATAATTCGAGGTGATTTATGAAAAGTGAATATGATTTTTCAAAGGCAAAAAAAGCTAAGAAAATAAAAGAAATTAAAATCATTAAGACATTTAGGCTTGATCCTGAAGTAATCGAATGGCTTGAATCTGAAGGTGACAAACAAGGCATGGGATATCAAACTTTTTTAAATTGGTTTCTTAAGAAATCCATGGACGACCATGAATCTTTTGAAGATCGACTAGAAAAGCTTGAGCATACTGTTTTTAGAAAAAAAGCTTAATGATAAATATGATTGTAACAAAATGTGTCGAATTTCCACGATCTTGTGCCAGCCAATTTCCTTCATGTTGTGCCACGTTATAATTAAAATTTGAGCAGCCTTAATCGCCATCCATTCCTTGGTTGAAAGAATTAGAAGAACGATTGAGCTGCTAGATACCACGCCGGTTGAAAAACAAAGACCGATTTTTAGTAATTTAATTAAATTTGTAGAAATCCATCCGATGAAAATAAAAATTGGAATGTACGCTTCAGCGAAAGACGTTTTAAAGGCAAACTCATCCCGTTCAGTCTCACCCAGCGTGTGGGTTCGACTACTGACGGTATTGGTGCGCGATAGGGGACTTGAACCCCTACACCTTGCGGCTTACGCACCTCAAGCGTACGTGTCTACCAGTTCCACCAACCGCGCATTTGTGCCTACGCTAGCTTACCTTTTTTTGCCATACAGCACCCACAGCGTCTAACTACTTGAAACTGGACCATGGGCCAACTGCTTGTCTGCATAACTTAAAATTATAGATGTTATTTTTCACGTTTCTTAACCAATCTGGTATTGAGTTTCGTCTAATTTTTAAGAGCACGGATGCTCTGACGGACGAAAGAAAACAAAGAGCAGCTAGGATGGTTGTTCTGCTCGTCCCGCCCTAAGGTTACGGATGACTTTAGGGAAGCACAGAAAAGCCTTTGGGTTTTAAAAAAACCCATCAAAAAGGAGTTTGATTATGGGCGAGTTAAATGAAGTTTTTATGTTTTGCGCGTTTTATTCCGGTGTTGTTGTCTACTCCCTCTGGATGACAGTTTTAAGCCGGGTTAAAAACGATTTGTAAGGTTTGTTGGTTTTTGAAAACGTTATTTGGGTTCTTGGTGGTTCCCCATTAACGTTTTTCAGCGGAAGCGAGAGCTTCCGCTTTTTTTTGCCAATTAGATAATACTTCGCTTACCTTCATCAATCTGTGCGTTTACATCTGTTGTGTAAATATCGACTAAATTCTTGGTAATCTTTTTTTCAGGAATTCCTAAGATAACAACTAACTTACCGATAACTTTTAATGGAATTTTAGAAAGTCCGCGCTCAAACAATGACACGAATTGCATAGATTCATAACCTAATTTATTTGCAAGTTCCAGTTGGGTCATGTTTGCCTTCAACCGGTACTTGCGGACCATTTGTCCTAATTCTTTATTGATACTGCTCATCTTCCACACCCTTGCTTGAATTCAGTTTCATTAGCCATTCTTTAACAATATAGCGATGATGACGTCGTGTTGCAATAATTTTTGCTTGAAACTAAATGTACTAGATCTAGATTTCATAATATCGCGTCAAGTGCATCTTAACTGATTCAGATAATGTGAAAAATTATTTGTGTAGAAATTTTAACGTTCAAAAGATTTATCCAAAAATTAAAGTTACTCTATTTAAAAAATCATTTCTGACACTGACTGCACCAAAACGTCGAACGCCCGGCGAAAGTTTTTATTTTAATTTTAGTTTCACATATAATGCAGTTTTCATTGGCCCGGCCGTAGACCGCAAAATGCTTCTGAAAATTACCGCTTTCACCATACCCGTTTCTAAAATCTTGTATCGACGACCCCCCGGCGGCAATGGCTTCCTGTAGCACCGCCTGAACTTGTTTCCACAACCTTTTATATTCATGCACACTTAAACGATTTGCTCTTTTTCCAGGCCTAATTCCCGCGCGAAAAAGTGCTTCGCTTGCGTAAATGTTACCAACTCCAACTAAAAACTTTTGATTCATCAGACAAACTTTAATTTCCGTTTTAAGATCCTTGAACTGTGCGGTAACTGCATCCCAGTTTGTTTCTGGATGTAAAGGTTCTGGACCAAATTTTTGAAATCGCTGTTTTAATTCTGCAGCCGTGTACAGATTAAATTCACCGAACCTTCGTGGATCGTTGTAAACTATCGTTCGATTACCACTTAGACCTAATGAGATATGATCGTGCTTGCGGCGCCTCCACCCTGCATTTTCTAACCGCCATGACCCCGTCATTCCTAAGTGGCTTACAATATTGACCCCGGCAAACTCGAAAACAATAAACTTTGCCCGGCGGTAAAGTCGCACCAGTTCAAAACCACTCATTTTATGTAATGCTTCGATAGGAATTTTGTTTCGCAAATCTTTTCGGTAAAATTCGAACGCTATTATACGTGCCGGAAGATTTATGATTTTTTGCAAATTGCGGGTCGTGACTTCAACCTCGGGTAGTTCTGGCATTTGGCACCTATCCTAACTTATTAAATTTGTTGACGCCGATTGATTCAAAAAAAAGCATGTCAGCTCATACTACCCTATTCTTAGCATTTTTGATGAGTTAAAGACAATTTCTGAATCAATTTCTTGCGTTTATTTACATTATACCGTATAGTGTAATAGTTGGCGGTAAAATGATACAAAGTTTTGGCAATAAATTGGCTCAGGACATTTGGGAAGACAATAAGTCCAAAGGGCTTCCGCAAGAATTATGGATAAGAGCCAAAGCTTTACTGACCATCATGCATAGTACGAATACTTTGGATGATTTGAAAATTAAAGGACAACCGCCGAACATTCGGCTTCACAAATTAAAAGGTGATAGAAAAAATCAGTGGAGTGTTACCATTAAGCTTTCTTGGTGTATCACTTTTGAGTTCAAGAATGGCGATTTTTTAGAAGTTAAAATTGAGAATTATCACAAAGGATAAGTTTATGATTAAGAACCCAAAACCTATGCACCCAGGAATCGTATTAAACGAAATCTACATGAATGAGATGGGACTCAATCAGTCTCAGTTGGCTGTTAAATGCAAATGCTCGCACCGCAAAATCAATGAAATCGTCAATGGCAAAAGAGCTATCTCTTCAGAATTTGCAATTCAACTAGAAAAAGTTTTAGGCACTACGGCTGAAATGTGGGTCCGCATGCAAGCTGATTATGACCTCTGGGTAGCTCGCCAGAAAGCGGCTTGATAGATGCATGCCACGCTTACAATATATGAGGTTACCCTGGTTTTTAAGCCATTCGTAGCTAGAGTTTTCCAGTGCAGTTAAAGACTGACGCTAGGATTTCTATGGTATTTGAGTCTTCGACTTACGCTGGTGATACTTTCAATTGTGCTGTTTTTTCTCAATCCACCTATTTATCTGTGCCGCCTACATTCCTGAGAACCACAAGAACACTGGACAAAAGAATGATCAAGGCTGAAAAAAATTCTTAACCTGACAACATTGTGTCCTAAGTGCGACCATTTTTAGCTACGAGCGTATTTCATAAATAAAAATTTCACCTAGCACGAACAATCTTTAATTTTCTGCGATTAGGTCCAGATTTTAAGAAAACAATACTAACTTTAGTACAAAAACAGATAATGTTTCGAAAGATGACCGATAGAATTCATGATCTGCTCTGAGTCACAGACGCACGGACAGGCAAAAATGGACAAAAACGAATTTTTACAACACGATCAGAATAATGGATCATCTGCAACTGACAAAACCATTATACGATATCAACATCCTTCTAAATTTTTAGGGAAAAAAGTGGTCCTGGTAATTGGTGGTGGTTTTGCTGGTATGGCAACCGCAAAGAAATTAGCCAATCGACATGATGTCTATGTTATTTTGATAGACGAACGAAATCATCATTTGTTTCAACCGCTGCTTTATCAAGTGGCAACCGCCGGATTAAGCCCCGGAGATATCGCAGTTCCAATTCGCGCGCAGTTTAAAAAAACCAAGAATATTGAAGTTCATAAAATTTGCGTTACCGAGATCGATCTTGATAAAAAAATAGTTCGTGTGGCCGACAGGGAAATCGAATTTGACTTTGTTGTCGTAGCTTGCGGTGCCCAGCATAGCTATTTTGCAAATCCAGAATGGGAAGAATTTGCGCCAGGTCTAAAGACGTTAGAGCAGGCCACAGAAATTAGAAGACGTATACTTTCAGCTTTTGAAAAAGCTGAAAGCGAATTCGATGCAAATCGGCAGCGAGCCTTTATGACCTTTGTTATCGTTGGCGGCGGTCCTACCGGTGTCGAGATGGCTGGGGCTATTTCTGACATCAGTCGAACAGTTTTAGTCCATGATTTTAAACGGATTGACCCCTCACAAGCGAAGGTTATTCTTTTAGAGGCTGGTCCGCGATTGCTAGCTACTTTTAGTGAAGATCTTTCTAAACACACGCTAATGGATTTGCACGAGCTTGGCGTCGAAGTCAGAACCTCTGCCCGGGTGACTCATATCGACAAATACGGGCTGCAAGTCGGCAATGAATTTATACCGTCTCGTACAAAAATCTGGGCAGCTGGTGTACAAGCAACGAAAATGACTTTCAAGCCTGAGGTCAGTAAAGATCGCAGCGGCCGCGTGCTAGTGAGTAAGGATCTATCTATTCCAAACTATCCCTTTGCCTTTGTGGTTGGCGACATGGGCGCCTGTGAAATTTCACCAGGGAAATTTATTCCCGGAGTCGCTCCGGCAGCACTGCAGCTAGGTAAACATGCCGCAAATGTTATTATTGCCACGATACGTAATAAAAATCGCCCGTCCTTTGTCTACCGTGATCGCGGTCAAATGGCCACAGTCGGTAAAAACAGAGCCGTGGCACAAGCTGGATCAATAAAAATGACCGGCCACATTGCGTGGCTTGCTTGGTTATTCATCCACGTTTTTTTCTTAATCAGTTTTAAAAACCGCACTGCAGTGCTAGCTCAGTGGGCCTGGAATTATATTTTCTCAAAACGCGGAGCCCGTTTAATCACCGAAAAGGGTTGGAAATTAAAACAGCGCTAGTGATACTCATTTTTTCCGTTTCTTGTGCGTCACACGAAAGGATACGTCTTGGTTCGCACTGATGGAAACTGCAAAAGGCACATTAGAATTTGGCGTTTTAAACCGCTTAGAATATAATAAAAAATATGATGAAGTAAAAGCCTTGCACACACAGTTGCAGTCAACTAAACCGAAATAGCCTATCGATATGAGATGGTGGCCATACCTTTACTGTTGCGCTGGAATTCGCCGCTGCAGTTTTTGCGTAAAAAATTCGCGCTCTAGCTTTTTGTAGGCTTCGTATTTTACCATGGTGCCTAGAATCCGCGACTGACCTTTGACGCTATCTTCTTCTTGCGCTTTAAGTTTAGCCAGGTCTGCAGTTATCCGACTTTTTTTCAGTGTGGCTTTAGCTTCGTTAACATTTTGCACTAAGGCCTTTGAATTTGATATGACTTGAATTACTTTTTCTTCTTCCACTTTCCACTGACGTAAAAAGTGCTTGCTTGCAAATTTAACCCATTCTTGGTGAATATCTTCGTCTAAGTAAACTTCAGTAAAGTTTTGCGTATATAAAGTGGATTCCACATACGAATTGAAGTACTTGTTAACTTTTTCAGGTACGAACTGATTTTCGATTTCACGCTGCTTACGCTGAATGTTCATGCGTGCAAGTTCTTCTTGTACCGGATCGGTGTTTAGTCGTTTGTAAATAGCTGTGCTTGCCGATACTGCGATAAGTCCTGCTACGAAGCCTGTTGAAAGGCGCATAAATGTTTCTTTACGATTTCGCTGTTTCCAATTATCAATTTGATCAGCATGGCTTGATTCTGAGCCCGTTGTCACAGCACTTTTTACTTGAATGACCGAGTTTATTAGCTCGAATGTTTGATCAAAATCCATTCCAGCTGTATCATTTTTCTTAAAGAGCATTTCTAGTTTGGTAGCAATTTCTAACGACAGATCAACACTGAATTTCTTTATGCCTGCTGCATGTGAATCCCTGATGCTTTGTAATTCTTTTAATTCATTGGCTTTGTAATCAGCAAACTTCTTAACTTCAATTTCTTTTAATATTCGATATTCAGCTTCGACTTTTGCTTTAACTTGGCGGTTTGTATCTTCTAAAGTCTGATGCAAAGCGGTTATTTGCTCTTCGACCTTCTGCTTTTTTTCTGAAAGTAAAGAAAACTGATGATTTAATTCTTTAAGCTGCTGCACTGCTACTTCTTTTTCAGCTTGCCAGTTATTACGATGTTCGCCAAAGCGCGCTAGATCACTTTCAATCTTTTTATGGTTCTCGGACTTTTCAGCCAAAGCGTTGTTAACAAATTCTAAACTTTCGGTTTCCTGTTTTAACTGACTGCTGATTTTACTGTATTCTACTTCAGCGTCATCTTTTTGCGCCGTTAATAGTTTTAGACTTGTTTCGCAGTCCGCAATGCTGGTTTGAACTTTTTTAAGTTCGTCGGTATACATTTTGTTGCGGCTGACATGTTCTGCATTTTCATTTTCGTATTTAATTTGTAGCAGCCGGCGCTGCTGCAGCACTTCGTTTTCAGCCTGCGTGAGCAACTTATTTCGTTCGGCAAACATTTCTGACTTTAATTTTTCGCTGGAAAGTTCTAACTTTAAAAAATTTTCTTTTTCAAGAATTTCTAATTGCTTTGCTTTATCTTCTGCAATCAAAGCGTTGTGCTCTTTCCACAGATTCTGGATTTCGTCACCAGCTTGTAGGCGTTTTTCATCTAACATAATTTCGGTTTCAGTTTTCATTTCAGAAAGCTGCTTTTTTGTATCTTCTAGAAGACGGTCAATATGCAACTGGTAATCTGCATATGCTTCATCTTTTGCCTTCTTGATTTGTAAGTTGGCTTCGTTTATGGTTTTTGCTTTATAGACTTCTGCACTTTTTATGATTGAGTGCTTTATGAATTCAGCTTGCTTAATAATATCTTTAGATTTGTCAGATACACTTTCTGTCTTTGGAAGCTGTAATCCCACATTTTTAAAATTGATCTTAAAATCATCTGGCGTTTTAGGAAATGCAGACAAATCAACAATAACTTCAGCTGGTTCATCTTTTTTAATAGCAACTGCTACTTCTTGCGCTACTTGTTCGCTAATTTCGACAACTTTTAACTTTATTTTTACAGCAGAATTACCAAAGCTTATGGTGTCGTTAGCAAATACGGGTGTCATTGCTAGTGGTGCTACCTTAGAATCGCCAACAAAAGTTCCGTTTGAAGAGTTTAAATCTTTTATCTGGATTAAATTATCATGCAGGCGAATAAGAACATGCTCACGGGAAATTCCGTTGTCCTTGATCGGCACTTCTGAAGTGTCGCCCCGCCCAAGCACGAACTCAGACTTATGAATATCATAACTCTGAGTTCCGTCTGGCCGAATAACTTGTAATAAAATGATCTGTTTCTGAGTACTCATTACACCTTAGGCTGCATGCCCACCCATTGCTTTACTGGTTTTTGCTATCTCTAAATTTAGCGCTTCTTCAGCAAGTGCTTCTACGGGATCACGATTTTCATTAAACTTGTCATTTTCGTTGGTCACTTCATTATTGTCCGAGCGATACCACAATAGATCCATCGTACTTTCGAAACGATCGACTAAGGATACAAACACACGCTCAGGCGATAACAGCACATTATAAATATGCAGCGATAATGAAAATGCAATACCTACGATCGATGATGCCATAGCAAAACTGATCTCGTGTAAGAACGCATCCATGATTGTCTTGGTTCCTTCAACGTCATTTAGATCCATTCCGCCCAATTGAACTAATCCACCTTTAATACCTAAGAACGTTCCTAAGATACCTGCCACAACGAAAAGTCCTGGTAAGATTGTAATTAAATCATTAAGACCGCTCATCGGTAAAACTCCAAATACTTTGTTAAAGCAGGGGTTGTGATGAAGTGTGGCACGTGTGATCTGTTGTAACTTTGGTGTTTCTTTAGACCATTTTAAATAGCGCAGCTGCTTTAAAATATCTTTAACCATCCAAGCACTTCCTTGCTTCACTAAAAATATACGGTCATTCATTGTCATGACGGAATCAAAGCTTTCTTTGTGCTTACGATCACGCATTGCAAATGCTTCGTAATACGATTTTTCTAAAAGCTTTTTAGTCAGAAGAAAGAAGGAAACATTCTTCATATTCTTACTTGCCTCTGAATCCATAAACTTTAAAACTCGCATTTCAAATTGCCTAGCAAACCATTCGTGCCTTCGAACAGTGTAGTAGATGACCCATCTTAGAAATGCGGCGCCGATAAAGACGGCCCCCATGACGTAGGGTAAATAGTTGATAAAATTCTTGATAGTGTTCTGCAACAATTGATCATTCATATGAACTCCTTATTTCTTTCTATCCATGCTAAATCGAATAATAACTCTTTGTGTTTTTTTACAATCGTTCTTTTTACAGTATTCATCTGCCGAGGCCACATTGCGGTCCATTTTCATTAAATCTAGAAAACTTCGACCTGAAACTTTTAAATTAGGAACTAGTGTTTCACGGTGCTGAAAATTCATTTCTTTTTCATCTAAAATATAATTAAAAATAGATTTCGCACGTTTGTAACTTAAATCCATGTTGTATTTTAAAGCTTCGCGGTCTTCAGGCTTGGTAGACATTGGGTTTACAAGCTTTCCCCGGTAAGTTGGCGACGCAAAACCGATGACTTCCACTGATGAAATTTGATTAGATACCGTTGGATTTCCAAAAAGTGATTTTGAATAAACTGGCATTGCCTTTCGTAAGACGTTTCGCATGTCATCCTTTAGCGTTGACGAATCACTTTCGAAATACGCTTGGCCAAAATCTAACAGCACATCACCCGTTTCAAGGTTGATATCTGCCTTAATACCAAGTTTATCAAACCCGCGCTTAATTTCGGTTGCAATTCCTTTACGCGCAGCAAGCTCTGCCTTCACTTCGTTTAACTGACCTTCGGTTGATTTCAATTGATTTGCTAAGCCTGCAATTTCACCAGCAAGTTTTCGCTCTTTGGCTTCGCCTGCAGCTTTAAAAGCAGCTTCACGACGACCAATTTCAGCTTGCCCTAAATTTTTCTGATTACGCAAGGCCGCATCGAAAGCCGCACGTTCATTGCCACGTTCTGCATTAAATTGTTTACGTAAACCTTCGATTTTTCCCTGCGCTTCAGCTGCGGCAGCAC
>JANPNP010000093.1:0-5338 GCA_031427535.1 Bdellovibrionales bacterium
GCCCGATCTAACGAGGCAAAGGCGCTAGGCATCAAGCTGCACCAGCGTGTTTACTAGCCCTGAGTCGCCGGTCTGAACCTTTTGCAAAGTCGTAAGCGCTAATTCCTTATTATTTTCTTGCCGTGCTATTTCTGAAAAATAAAGCGCTGCCATTTGGGTTGCTTTAGACTTTGGATAGTCGCCAATGAATGTTTGTAACTCGGCCTTTGCTGTTGTTAAATCTGCCGCTAGGGCCTCAGGAGTTGGTTTTTTCTCTGCCACGGCACCCTGTGTTGGCTCGGGCTTATCTGGAAGTTGGGATTTTGTTTTATAGTCGGTATATTTTTTTTCAACTTTGAAAAAAGCTTCTTGGGCTTTTTTTTCTTTCGCCGTTGCTAAACCAGCTTGTATAATAAAGCCGGCTCCGCCGATTACAAGCAGTGCAAAAAGGCCAGCAACTAGTTTCCAGTTTTTTTCTAATAAGGTCATAAAATTCAACTCCATCGTTTTAAGTTATCGGTTGTTAACTTCTTTTAAGGTTGTAAAAGCGCGATTTGATTTTCCGGGGTGATGTTGCTTCAAATAACCAATCGTTTTCATTCGCTCTTCGGCTAAACGATCGGCTGCCGTGTGGGTTCCGATATTATCGCGCTTAGCAATTTCAAAAACTTTTTTAACGTTGTCGTATACCTTTTTGGTTTTTTCAAACGCACGCTCGGGAGAATAACCTTCCAGCTCGACGAATACATTCATCAGTCCGCCAGCGTTTACTACGTAATCCGGTGCATATAAAATTCCAAGTTCGCGTAACTGATCACCATGCCTAGCTTCTGCAAGTTGATTGTTGGCCCCGCCAGCAATGGCTTTGCATTTTAGTTTCACAATTGTTTCATCATTGATAATAGCACCCATCGCGCACGGCGCCTGAATGTCACAGTCGACAAATAAAATTTGATCCGGAGACACCACTTCGACGCCGTATTTTTCATGATGGACTTTTACCCGCCCCTGATCAATATCAGCAATTATAATTTTTGCGCCTTCTTCGACCAAGTACCTAACTAAGTTTGAACCCACATTTCCTAAACCTTGCACAGCAATGCGCATTCCTTTTAAAGAATCAGTACCAAATTTTTCGCTAGCAACCGCTTTAATTCCCATCAACACGCCATGGGCTGTGTACGGCGATGGATCACCCGAACCACCAAAATCTTTTGGAATTCCGGTCACCCACGGAGTTTCCATATAAATATGTTCCATGTCGTTAACTGTTGTACCCACATCTTCAGCGGTGATGTATTTACCATTTAGTGAATTGACAAATTGTCCGAAGGCACGAAAAAGGCCTTCCGTTTTTTGAGTTTTAGAATCACCTAAGATCACAGCTTTTCCGCCGCCTAAATTTAATCCCGCTGCAGCTGCTTTGTAAGTCATGCCTTTCGAAAGTCGTAACACGTCTGTTAAGGCTTCATCTTCATTTTTATAATTCCACATACGCGTTCCGCCTAAGGCAGGACCCAAGGCTGTGTTATGGATAGCAATGATGGCTTTTAATCCCACATTTTTATCATGACAAAAAACCACCTGCTCGTGGTCACCATGCTTGCTAATCATTTCGAATGAACCCACGCTAAGACTCCTTTAAGCTTCATACTTTAAGCTACGTACTCTGTTCTTGTGTAAATCTGGTCAAAGTGTTGCAGATTTCGCTAAAAAGACCAGTCGTTACACCTAGCGACACTTAAAAACTATTTGGCTTGTTTTTTAGAAATTTTCAGGTCGGAGATTACGACTTGGATTTTTTTGTATTCCTGCGACAAATAGCGAAATGTTGCCAAGTTTGTGACTGACTTTTCGTCCACATAAAAAAGCGGCGGACTGAAGGTGTAATTCTGCTGGTTCATAGGGCATTCTAAGGTGGGATTTTAGCACTCGATATCAAAGTAACTCAATTTACTATCACCTCTTGTGAATACATAGTCCAGCCCAATTCCTTCGTGCTTAGATGCACATTTTTTCTGTTTCAAACTGGGATGGTTAGGTTACATCCTATCCAGATTTCGTCAAATTGTGCCGATACATAACATGATGTCAAAGCACGTTCCACCCTTAACATTATTTGCGATTCTATTTCTGTTTTTGGCGGCTTCCAAGGTTTATGCCGTTCCGACGACATTATCATTTCAAACAAAAATTTACAAACCGGATGGCTCACCGTTAGAAGCATCCGCGGTGAATTTTCGCTTTACCACAGTGGATTCGACTGGAACGTGTATTTTGTATGTTGAAGATTTCTCGAATATAAATATGTCAACATCCGCGGGAATGGCCATTTTTAATTTGGGCGCTGGTTTGCGCGTTTTTCCAGCGGCAGCTTACATTTACACTGACATTTACAACAATTTGCAGTCATCATTTCCATGTCAAGGAGGCGGAACATTTTCGCCTGCGCCGGCAGGAACTGACAGGCGTAAGATTATCGCCCAATTCATAGATTCGACTCCTGCCGGGTGGCAAACTCTTCCAGCGATTGACGTGAATAGCGTTCCTTTTTCTAATTTTGCAGGTGATTCGAAGAAGTTAGCCGGTTTTCTTGCAGCAGATTTTCTGCGCTTCGCTACGCTACCTGTGTGCGTGGGGGCTGATGTTTTAACTTTCAACGGCACTGCAATTGTGTGCGCTGCATCAGGCGCTGCTGCAGCTGCCGACACAACGACATCGTCTAAAGGTATTGTGCAAATTGGAACAGGACTTAATGTGGCTGCCGGTGTGGCAAGTGTTGCTTACGGCATTACGGCCAGTACTGCCGCGACTGGAAATGATTCACGATTAGTAAATGCAATTCTAAATACAGGCGCTGGCGCTGGTAATATGGTTACATCGATGCAGTCAGGAAATACCGCAGGTCGTCCTGCCTTTGGCACTGACGGTAGAATTTATTTCGATACACAAGCGCAAGTTATTTACCGCGATAGTGGTACCGCATGGGTTGCTATTGCAAGTAACGCTGGCGCTGGTGGAACTGTAACAAGTATCACTGCAGGGACTGGTTTAACTGGCGGAGCCATTACCACTTCTGGAACAATTGGACTTGGTACAGAACTTACTGGCGTTAATGCATTAGCTACTCTTGGTTTTGTAAAAAGAACTGCGGCTGGTACATATTCAACTCCGGCAATTAGTTTAACTGCGGATGTATCTGGTACTTTAGCGATTGCAAACGGTGGAACTGGTGCTACGACGGCGGCTGCTGCTTTAAATAATCTTTTACCTACGCAAGCTACCAACGCAAATAAATACTTACAAACTGATGGCACCAACGCCGCGTGGGTTGCTGGTAACGCTGGAACTGTAACAAGTGTATCTTCTGCAAACACAGACATCGCGGTATCAATGGCATCACCAACGCCGGTTTTAACTGTAAATTCTGGAACCGCTGCTAGTCAGATTTTAAAACTAAATGCTTCGGCACAGATTCCTGCTGTGGATGGCTCTTTACTGACAGGTTTTACGGCGGCGCAAATTCCAAATCTTGATACTGCTAAATTAACTTCAGGCACACTACCCGTTACGCGTGGTGGAACTGGTAACTCAGTTTACGCTGTCGGTGATATCCTTTTTGCTTCTACAACAACTGCATTATCACCACTAGCTGCATCAACAGCTGGATTTGTGTTAACAACAAACGGCGCGGGAACTGCGCCTAGTTGGCAAGCTGTTCCAAGTACAGGAACAGTAAGTAGCGGAACAATAAATAAAATGGCTTTCTACGCAGCTACTGGAACTACAGTTTCTAGTAATGCAAACGTCACCATGGCTGCGGGCAACATGACCCTTGGTCAAGCAGGGTCTGTGCTTGGTAGTTTATCTGTTTCTGGAAATACCTCAGGCGTAGTAAGTATTAATCCGCAAGCTGCGGCTGGAACTTATAATTTTAATTTACCCACAACTGCAGGCACGGCAGGACAAGTGTTAGCCTCTGGCGGCGGCGTTGCTGCACCTATGACGTGGACCACACTTGCAGCGTCTGCAACGACAGACACAACAAACGCTACTAATATTACTTCTGGAGTATTAGCCATAGCCCGCGGTGGAACTAATAACACCACACTTCCTGTGACTGCTGGCGGTGTTATTTATACTGACGGTACTAAATTAATGAACGTGGGCGCTGGAACTACTGGCCAAGTTTTAAGTTCAAACGCTGCTGCTGCACCAACATGGATTAATGCGCCGGGCGATGCTACAAAATTACCACTAGCTGGCGGCACAATGACAGGCGCATTAGTTAATAACACGAACTCAGCATCAACTGCCTTAGCGGTAACTCAAGCTGGTGCGGGGTATGCCGCAACTATTATGGGTGGTAACGTGGGGATTGGGACGACGGCGCCGTTGGCCTCGCTTCAAGTCGAAAGATCTACGGTCGATGCCAATTTCGCCGCAACAATCATAGGCAATAACTCAAATAACCACGGTCTCTCTGTAAGTCTGCCAAATGCGACGCAGGGGACGGGCAGAATTCCATTCCGAGTCATTACCCAAGCGACGACAAGGTTTCAAATCGACGATGCTGGTAACGTTGGCATTGGGACTACGGTACCGGGGCGCACTTTAGAAGTAGCAGGTATTATTAGCTCTAAACAAGCAACAGTTGAAGCTGCGTTGCACGGAAATTCGGGCTTAGGACGTGGCGTTGCTGGAACAATCTCAAACCATTCCTTTTCACTCTTAACCAACAATATAGAAAGAGTAACAGTGGATACTTCGGGCAACGTCGGTATTGGAACGACGGCTCCAGGAAGTCTTCTTGATATTAACGGAGCTGCCACTCAGCGTGGAATTGCAGCGGCAACAGCAGGTCTTTCTCCTGCTGGCCAGGGTCGCATGTATTTTGATTCCACATCAAATACTTTTAAAATCTCACAAAATGGCGGAGCTTACGCGGATATTTTAACTTCTGCTTCGGGTGGAATCACTTCCCTCGGCGGCTTAACAGCTGGCACTCAAACTTTTGCGAATGGCGCAACAGGCACCGCCCCTGCTTTTGTTTCCGCAACAAGTACGCACACATTAAATATTCCTCTAGCTTCTAGTGCTGGAGTCACTTCTGGTACCATTTCTAACACTGATTACGATAAGTTTAATGCAGCCGGAAATATGGCTACCAGCGGAACTTCAGGCGGAATTCCTTATTATAACTCAGCTACAACTCAGGCCTCTTCAGGAGTTTTAGCGGCTAACGGAGTTGTTTTAGGCGGCGGCGCAGGTGCTTCTCCGACTTCAACTGCTGCTGGAACTGCGAACCAAGTTTTAAGAGTTCCTGCTGGGGGCGGTGCCCCTGCATTTGGACTTATCG
>JANPNP010000094.1:0-3624 GCA_031427535.1 Bdellovibrionales bacterium
GCTTCGCGATGGGGCTGAACGCCAAACTCGACGCCTACGTCGACCCGCTGGTGGAAGTGCTGCGCCCCAAACTGACAGATTTTGATTTATTTGCATCTGAAGAGGTTTGCGGTGGATCATTTTTTAAGCCACGACCGTTTCCAATGTGTAAAATATAACCGGCATTGGCGCCGCCTAAGTCCCCATTTCCGACAAATTCAAGGCCTACGGTATGCACTGGTAAAATACCACCGTCATCTTCGAACCTAAACATAAATGGCCGCGTAGCTGAATCAAATAAGTAGGAACCGTGATGGTAGGTTTCATTCCAGTACCCTAAAGCTGTGTGAAATCGACCGATACCGACCTGTAACCACTGATCTACCTTGTATCTTAAATATAAACGCTCAAGGTCAGTAACAAGCTCGCCATCTGAGTTTTGTTCAAATACAAGCTCAACTAGCGCATCTGTTTTTTTATCTAGCTTTTTTGTTAAGAAAAAATCTAATCCACCCAAAGCAAATTTAGAAGTCTCATCTAGATTGCCATTTTTATCTAGGTTACTTTGCTGTAAGCTTGCGTCTGCAAAAGCTCTAAGTATCATACCATCGTCATCAGCCCAAAGTGTTCGCACTATGAATACAATTGCGATACAAATTATCTTACGCATATTTTCTCCTGTTACATTTTTTTTCTTCTTGTTAAAAGACTATGGGAATTTTTATGCAAAATCTACATATAGGTGTAAAAAAATGCCGCATTGGGGTAGGCAGGTCTTATTTTGAGCCCGCAAAATTCGTAAATACGATACCGACCGAAATTCGACTCCATTTTACATTCTGTGAAAGAGCCGGAACGGATTCCTTAAAAGTTTCAGTAGTGTAGTCCAAAACAAAACCAAAGCGTTTTTTAAATTGACGGTAGTATTGAAGGGAAAACCCACCAGCCCCTTTGTAAGTTGAAGCTAAACCGGACTGTGTTGGCTTATCCAATTTGTAATCGTGTGAAAGGCGATAAATTAATCCAGCGGCTTGTTTGCCATCGTAATATTCAAGTCGTACCCCAGGCGCCGAGCCCGATCCGGATAAATTTTGACCGCTGACGCCAGCAGGATCTGCAGATTGCCCGGCCATGTTGTATTCATAATTCACGCCGACACGAAATTTTTTAAAGTTAACTGCGCCAAATAATCCAATCGGGGTATGCATCATCGCGCGATCTGGAATGTCTGCACCGTTTCCCATTTGACCTTGTCCTAGTAAGATCATCGCGCCACCAGAAAATCGCGGTACAGCTTGTGCTGCTGCGAACTGACACGCTCCGAAAAAAAATAAGAACGAAAACATAGTTTTGGCAGAAGTAAATATAACGTGCATTTTAGCTCCCTGTGGCAGACTTTATTATAAAGCTAAACAACTCCTGAATCGAACTACTTCCCATCGGATTGTTTTAAGACTGTAAAAAAGGCTAGGAATTTCCTAGCCTTACGTCATGCGTGATTTATTTTTGCACGTTTCAAAAACGCACGTTTAAAACGAAACTACTGCTTCATTAGATTTTCTACGTTTAACTTACCGTTAGAGGAAACTTTCCCCTCTAAGGTTGGAATGCGTTTGGCAGAATTTAAAATTGCGGTTTTAACTTCTTTCCATGTTTTATTGGGATTAACTGACCAATACAAAGCAGCAGCTCCGGCAACGTGCGGGCACGCCATCGAAGTTCCGTCCCAAGTGGCACCTAACAAATCAATAACTGTGTCTGAATAATTATTTCCAACAGTCGTAGAAAATACTTTTACGCCAGGGGCACCGATATCAACTGATTTAATACCCCAGTTAGAAAACGAACCTAAGTTATTTGACGAATCCAGCGCAGCAACAGAAATAATATTATCATTTTCATAACTTGCAGGGTAGGCAGGTTTTGGATCGGTATCATTGTTATATCCAGCACCTTGGTGACCATTTCCAGCAGCGGCAATAAATAATGTTCCTTTATCTTCGGCGTATTTTACGCTTTCACGAAGTGCTAAATTTTCAGCGGCTTCATTTGGGTCTTCCCCTTCAGAACCCCACGAGTTTGACAAGATTTTTGCGCCATTATCAACAGCGTAGTGAATAGATTTTACGGCGTCAGCAGTTGTTCCGCCTTCGTTCCCGATAAAACGCAAAATCATAATCTGCGCATTCGGAGCAACTCCAGAAACCCCTTTGCCATTTCCACCAGTAGCAGCGACATTTCCAGCACAATGTGTTCCATGCCCTGGATTACCGCCATTTAGCAATTCGCCAATTGATGTTGCTGCTAAATCATAAGGTTTGTTATCGTTAGAAATAAAGTCCCAGCCAACAATGTCATCGACATAGCCATTTTTATCATCATCAATATTATTATTTGGTATTTCGTTTGTGTTACGCCACAAATTTGGAAGTAAATCTTCGTGTGTGTAATCAACTCCGGTATCGATGACGGCAACCGTAATTTTATTATTTCCGCGGTTAATGTTCCAAGCAGCTTCAACACCAATGTCTTTCATTCCCCACTGCTTAGAAAATAAAGTGTCAGCTCCGGTGGTTGGTGATGGTGCATTTGGAATTGCCGGGTTATCCGTGCCGATTAGTGAACGAATGTCTCCGCCGGTATGCAATGACTTTCGAAGTTTTGCAAAGTTCGGATTTTCTAAAATTTTAATTTTATAGTTTGGTTGCGTGTATTCAACCGCGGCACTTTCTGCAAAAGACCAAAATGCAGAGGTGTTTATATTTCCTTGAACGCGCACCCAGCTTTCAGTTAGAACCTCTGTTTTTAAACCGCTGTTTGCCATTAAGGCTGCAGTTTTATGAGCTGACACTGGTGATGCTAACTTTACCAGCAAATCATTTGCTTTTGAAGTTCCAGCTGCTAGTACGACGATACTGATTAATACTTTAAACATGAATCCCCTCCTTATTGTGTTAAAAGTCTAGGAACAGAAGCAAGCATCCGACAATGTAATAAACACCTTCAGAGCATTTGCGTTGAAACATTTTGCAGGCGCCTTGATCGCAGTTATCTCGTTGTCATCATTTAGGTTTTTTGCAAGAATCCTAATGAAAATGAATTGAGAAAACTTAAAGTTCGGAGACAACATAATGTCAGAAATAAAATCTGTTGATGATATGTCCAAGTCTTTTGCGCTAACTACAAAGTTAGATGCGTTAGTTGCTTGGGGACAAAGAAACTCATTGTGGCCATTACCCTTCGGTACCGCATGTTGCGGAATTGAGCTGATGAGCGTGATGGGACCAAAATATGATTTGGCCCGCTTCGGTGCCGAAGTCGTTCGGTTTTCTCCGCGGCAATCCGATTTACTTTTAGTTGCAGGAACTATCACTGAAAAAATGGCGCCGATCTTAGTACGTATCTACCAACAGATGCTAGAACCGAAATATGTTTTATCTATGGGTGCGTGCGCAAGCTCGGGCGGTTTTTACCGTGCCTATCATGTGTTACAAGGTTGTGACAAAGTTATACCTGTTGATGTGTACGTACCCGGATGTCCACCAACACCTGAAGCCGTTCTTGATGGCGTGATGACATTACAAAAAATGATCAAGGACCACCCCCCGCGCCCCTGGCGCGACAACTGGATTTCACCGTATGACC
>JANPNP010000095.1:0-1822 GCA_031427535.1 Bdellovibrionales bacterium
TGCGATGGAAAACCGGGTCGAGCTATAAATGTCATTTATTAATTACAACGCCAAAGAAATTCACTGCAAGATTGTTTACTACGGCCCCTCATTGGGTGGTAAGACAACAAATATTCAGTGGGTTTACCAAAGCTTAGCTGCAGATCAAAAATCGAAACTAGTGGCTTTAAATACTGAAATTGAACGGACGTTATTTTTTGATTTTCTTCCACTAAATGTGGGTGAAATTCGTGGGTTTCAAACGCGCTTTCATTTGTACACCGTGCCCGGCCAAGTTATTTACGATGCCTCTAGAAAGTTAATCTTAAAAGGCTTAGACGGCGTGGTGTTTGTCGTTGATTCGCAGGCTGATCGTTTAGAAGAAAATGTCGCTTCGATGAAAAACTTAGAAAAAAACCTAGAACAGCAAGGCTACAGCATTAAAGAAATTCCCTTGCTGATACAGTACAATAAACGTGACCTTCCTAATTCGTTACCTATTTCAGAACTTCGAAAACATATCAATAAACACAATGCCCCCGAAATTGAAGCCACAGCTTTTGAAGGACGCGGAGTTTTAGAAACTTTTAAACAAGTTTCTAAACATGTTATCCAAATCCTAAAAGGCGGAGCTTCCATTTAAATGGGCTTCGATATTCTGCAAGATATTGAAAAATTAAAAAAAGATAAAGATGTTGCCATACTTGCGCACTATTACGAAGACGGTCCCATTCAGGATCTTGCCGACTATGTGGGTGATAGTTTTTATTTAGCTAAACAGGGGAAACTAGTTCCAAACAAAAATATTCTTTTGGCGGGTGTGGTTTTCATGGCTGAAAGTGTAAAGATATTAAATCCTGAAAAAACCGTACTAGTTCCTGATATGAATGCAGGGTGTTCGCTTGTTAGTGGTTCTCCGTACAAAGACTATTTAGCATGGCGCCGTAAGCATGCTGATGCACTTTGCGTGACTTACATTAATTCTAGCGCTGAAGTTAAATCTATATCTGACGTGATTATTACGTCCAGCAATGCAGCACAAATTATTGAAAGCATTCCCAAAGATCGTCGCATTTTATTTGGTCCGGATCAGCACTTAGGGAAATGGCTTAGTAAAAAACTAAACCGCGAAATGATTTTTTGGCCCGGCGCCTGCGAAGTGCATGTTTTGTTTAATGCGAAGCGGTTGTTTAACATGATCGAGGAAAACCCTGATGCGGTTGTTATTGCGCATCCTGAATGTGAAGATTCGGTTTTGCAATATGCGCATGTGGTGGGATCAACCTCTAAACTATTAGACGAAGTAAAAAATAACCCGACTAAGAAATTTATCGTGGCTACTGAAACTGGAATTTTTCACCAGATGAAGAAGCTGCGCCCTGACGTGGAACTGTTACAAGCTCCGGTGCTTGATGAGGGTGGCGCGTGTAACGACTGCCCGTATATGAAGATGAACACGCTTGAAAAAATAAAAATGGCGCTTACAACTTTTAAGCCTGCTATCCAGTTGGATGAATCGTTGCGATTAAAAGCATTTACCTCGCTGGACCGTATGATGAAAATTACTACTGGCCAAAGTGTTCAGTGGCCCGGGCGCTTCACTCAGTAATGCAGATAGCTGCTAAAACATTTTCATTTATTGAAAAAACTATAAATGATTCAGATTTAAAGTTTGTGCTATCTAAAAACTACAGCGCAAAGCAACCCCAGTACCGCGAAGCTATCCGAAGTCTTTTAGCAGAAGAATTTACCGCGCACTTCAGCCGTGAACAGTTAGCTAACCTTGCTAATTTAAATATTATCCCTGTCGCTTCAGATGGATACTTCAGTATCACTCACAATC
>JANPNP010000096.1:0-2078 GCA_031427535.1 Bdellovibrionales bacterium
CTATTAAATTCCGTCGCAGCAGCACCCCAGCCATTCCAAGCGAAAATAAAATCGCCGACAATGCCAGGTAATGGTTTAAAGTAATTTCTGTGAAGGTACTAGTCTCTAGCATGCGTTCCGCCCTTACTTCGTGAAAGGGCCACGACGCCTACAGCAATCACCAAAAGCATGACGCCTAAAATTTCAAAACCTAAAACATTCTTTAAGAACAAGTTTTCAGAAAGCGCTTTAGTCGTATCAACAACAACGGTATTGGATGCGCCGTCTACCGCAGATACTGCCATTGCGGCTGGTTTTAACCCCATGGTTACCGCGCCAACAATTAGTCCTGACAAAATTCCCACAGACGCTATTTTAATTGCACCGGTTAAACGACCACGAGAAAATGCCTGAACTTCGTGTTTTAAATCGAACAACATCAGCACCATGACAAACAAAACCATAACGGCTCCGGCGTAGACAATAATCTGCACGCCAGCCAAAAAGTAAGCGTCCAGGGTTACAAAAAGTGCTGCCACGCCTATCATCGTCATCGCTAGCGACAATGCTGAATAAATCGGGTTCGTCATAAAGATGACGGACAGACCGCTAGCCAGCGTAACCAAAGACAAAAACCAAAATAAAAATGCATCAGCCGTCATAAGTTATCCTTTAAAGTACAAAATACGATGTGATAAAAATCACAGTCGCTGTAATGATAGTGTTTCCAAGAGCCCACGGAAGCATTGTTTTCCAACCCAAATCCATCAACTGATCATATCGAAAACGCGGAAGCGTCCATCGCACATGAATGAAAATCCACAGAAAAACTGCAAATTTTATATTGTAGGAAAGAAAATGAATCGTTGTATTTAGAATGTTTGCCACTGTTGTACTGACCGACAGTGTTTCCGTAAGCCAAAGATGAACCTCTGCAGGCGTAATATTCCAAATACTATAACCACCAAAGAAAAACGTAACCATCAATCCTGACGCAATCATCATATGGCCGTACTCGCCAATGAAAAACATCAGCATTTTGAAGCCGCCGTACTCGGTATGAAAACCTGCAACAAGCTCTGCTTCACCCTCGGCCAGGTCAAATGGCAGTCGATTTGATTCTGCGAAAGTGGCTGCGAAAAACA
Organism: Bdellovibrionales bacterium; assembly: GCA_031427535.1. Taxonomy (GTDB): domain Bacteria; phylum Bdellovibrionota; class Bdellovibrionia; order Bdellovibrionales; family Bdellovibrionaceae; genus Pseudobdellovibrio. The sequence goes on from JANPNP010000096.1 coordinate 1,125, forward strand.
ATAGGGCGCCAACAGGCTGATAAAATATTCCCCAATTTGGTAACCAGTTTGCTGCCACCGTATAACCAAACGCTTTAAATGACAGCGACCCAATTTGCGCCTGAATCATATCTGTTAAATTAAATGATCCATATAACAAGATAACGCCAACTATCGCCAAACCCAATGCAAGCTCGTAAGAAATAATTTGCGCCGAGGCACGCAAGGCACCCATCAGTGAAAATTTACTTCCGGAACCCCAGCCTGCCATTAAAATTGTGTACGCCGCTAATGAAGAAACTCCCAAGATAAACACTATTCCTATGTTTATCTCATAGCCTTGAATTAAAAAGGTATAAGGCTCTATTACCAATGGCACAGACATCGGAATTGCTAAGTACGCAACGGCTGCGGGAATTAATGCAAATACCGGCGCACAATAGAATAAAAACTTATTGCCCTTTTCGGGCACAAAATCTTCTTTGGTTAAAAACTTAACCGCGTCAGCTAAAAGTTGAATTAATCCCAAAGGACCAACGCGGTTCGGGCCGAAGCGATTTTGAATAAAGGCAGATCCGCGACGCTCTAGCCATACCAGTATTGGTACTGCCTGAACCATCAATAAAAAAACAAGTACGGTTTTAACTAAATTTATTGTGATCTCGAATGCCGAGCTTCCCATCGTTGACATAATTAATCCCACTCCAGTGCTTTAGATTTAATTTCCCACCACAGACCAAAAATGAAGATAGCCAGAAAGATCATCATAGCCGAAAAAATATAAAGGCCTTGGCCGTTAGCAATAAAGTTTTTAAAATTGCTAGCCCATGGATACATAAAGATAATTTCGATATCGAATAAGATAAATAAAATGGCCGTTAAATAAAATTTTACAGATATTTTTGTGTCTTTTTTTTCTTGAACTTCAATGCCACATTCATAAATATCAAATTTAGCCTGGCTGGTTTTTTTTGC
>JANPNP010000097.1:0-5060 GCA_031427535.1 Bdellovibrionales bacterium
CTAATGCGGGCTATGGTGGCGGAATGAATTACAATGCCGGTTACTCCAACGGCGGCACTGCAGGTTTTAGTGGTGGCGCTTATGCTTATTTCAGCTGGGGTGCGAACAACAATCACTGGACAAATATTCCTCAAATAAGCAACCACACTGGCTACACAAATTCAGGCTGCTACAACGGAGTCGTCCAATCATGCCTAGTTGGTCAGCCAAACACCTGTTCAGTTGGGTATACGTGCCAAGCAGAATCAGCTAGTTCGCGCTTAGGACTTTGCAGATCCACTTCAGCAACTGGCAATGGTGGCAATGGACCTGTGGTGCGTTAAACCGGCCTTAATATTTCGACAGTATTCTAGAAATCATGTTATTTTAAACCTCGAATAGAATCATTTCTACAGGAGGTTTACGTGTCTGCTAGCACCAATCCATTATTAAATAAATTCGACTTAAAAGATCAAGCATCACCATTTGATTTAATTAAGACAGAACATTTTTTTCCAGCTATTCAAGCAGCACTGGTTGAAGCCAAAGGCAAGATTGCAGCGATCAAAGCACAAAAAGAAATAACATTTCACAATACTATTCTTGCTTTGGAGTCCGCTTCAGAAAAAGTGGATACTGTTTCTGGAATTTATTTTAACTTATTTTCTGCCGAAGCAAATGAAGAGCACCAAGCATTAGCGCAAAAGATTTCTCCGATACTATCTGCGTTTTCGTCGGATGTGTCATTGGATGCAGATTTGTTTCAGAAAATAAAGTTTGTTTATGACAACAGAGCCATCTTACAACTTTCACCAGAGCAAGACCGATTAACTGAAAAAATGTATTTGGATTTCGCCCGTAACGGTGCCGTGCTGCCGCCAGAAAAAAAAGAGCGACTACGTCAACTTGATCAAGAGCTTTCCGTACTGGCGCCACAGTTCGCAGAAAATGTTCTAAAGGCAACAAATGCTTTTGAACTTTGGCTGCACGATGAAAAAGATTTAGCTGGATTGCCAGAAGGTATCATCGAAGCTGCAGCTTTATCAGCTGAGCAAAAGGGTAAAAAAGGCCAATGGCTTTTTACGCTGAATGCTCCATCGCTAATTCCGTTTTTAACTTATGCTGATAAATCTGAACTTCGCGAAAAAATGTGGCATGCAAGTGCCGCAAAATCTTTTGGTGGCGAGTTTGATAATTCACAGCTGGTAAAGAAAATGGTAACGCTTAAACACGAGCGCGCCCAAATACTTGGTTACAAAACGTTTGCAGACTACGTGCTTGAAGAGCGCATGGCAAAAAATACGGAAACGGTTTTCGCATTTTTAGAGCGACTTATCGAACCTTCAAAGGTTGCTGCGCAAAAAGATTTAAAAGAAGTTCAAAACTTCCGTCAAGAGCTTGAAGGCAAATCTGAAATTAAACCTTGGGACTTTGGTTACTATTCAGAAAAATTAAAAGAAAAAAAATATGCATTTAACGATGAAGAACTTCGGCCGTATTTTAAATTAGAAAATGTAATCGACGGAGTTTTCCAACATGCGCAGAAATTATTTGGAATAACATTCAAACCAATTACTGGCGTCCCAGTGTATCACCCCGATGTTAAAACGTTTGAAGTGGTTGATCATGTTTCGGGCGACTACGTCGGGCTTTTCTATATGGACTTTTTTCCACGTGAAACTAAAAAGGGCGGCGCTTGGATGACAAGCTACCGTGAACAAGGAATGTGGAATGGCGCTATCAAGCGTCCGCACGTAAGCATTGTCTGTAATTTTACAAAGCCGACCCCAACCAAGCCGTCGCTACTGACGTACGATGAAGTGCGAACCTTGTTTCATGAGTTCGGACATGCATTACATGGCTTACTATCAAAATGCAGCTATCGCAGTATTTCCGGAACAAACGTCTATTGGGATTTCGTAGAACTTCCATCGCAAATTATGGAAAACTGGGCTGGCGAAAAAGAAAGTTTGGATTTATTTGCTCGTCATTACGAAACCAATGAAAAAATTCCGATCGAGCTAGTTGAGAAAATTAAGAAGGCATCAAAGTTTCAATCTGGATGGATGAGCTTAAGACAGCTTTCATTTGCGTGGCTTGATATGAAGTGGCACACGACAGATCCTAACTTGATAAAGGATGTGGACCAGTTTGAAACTGAAATTGATTCCCAGACCAGATTGTTACCGAAAGAAGCTGGCACCAATAAGTCGTGTAGCTTTGGTCACATTTTTGGCGGTGGCTATGCAGCCGGGTACTATTCGTACAAATGGGCAGAAGTGCTAGATGCCGATGCTTTCGAATACTTTAAAGAAAAAGGTCTTTTCAATTTAGAAGTGGCCACGAAATTTAAAAATAGCATCTTAAGTCGTGGTGGTACATCGCATCCGATGGATCTTTACAAAGAATTCCGCGGTCGTGAGCCTGATCCAAATTCACTTCTAAGACGTGACGGATTGATCTAAATGAAAGAAAGAAAGCTAACGCTAAAGAATAATAAAAAGATTGCGATTGTATATAGGATACACTCGCCGTCCGCTGTGCGTTTGGCGAAGAAGCTTTCACTTCGTTTGAAAAGCAAGCGCTACAAGATTTTTACAGCACCTGAACAAAAGCAAATTTTAGGCACAAATGTGTTGATTAGCTCGAATGAGTTAAAAGAAATGGCTTTGGTAATTGTTCTTGGTGGCGACGGAACTTACTTACGCGCGGTTCGCTTATTGCGAGGCCACTCTGTTCCGATTCTTGGATTCAATATGGGTTTTCTAGGGTTTCTGACGGCCCATTCTGTTGACGATGTATTTGCAACAGTAGATCAAACGTTGCGAAATAAAATGGTTTTACATTCCAGGGCCCGCTTACAAGTGTATGTGCATTTGAAGTCAGGGAAGCGCTTAAATTTTGCGGCGTTAAATGACGTGGTGATTGAACGCGGATCTTATTCTCAGCTGATCAGCACGGCCTTGTATTTTGATTCCTCATTAGTGAACCACATCAAAGCCGATGGATTAATAATTTCAAGCCCTACGGGCTCGACAGCATACAATTTAGCAGCTGGCGGACCCATACTGCATCCTGAAGTTCAAGCCTTTGTTGTGACACCCGTGGCGCCGCATTCACTGACCAGTCGTCCATTAATTTTTCCAGACAATAAAAAGTTAGTATTAAAATTAACTCAAGTGGATAGCGTTGCGCATTTGATTGTTGACGGCCAAAAAGTGATTGAACTTTCCCAAGAAGATGAAGTTCACATTTCACGAACGTCAACCGATCACTTAATGATTCGTAAACCTGATCATAACTTTTTTAAACTATTAAAAGATAAATTAAAATTTGGAGATCGCTATGTTACAGGAGCTTAAGGTTTCACAGTTTGCCATAATAGATGCACTTCACATCGAATTTCAAAATGGTTTAAATATACTTTCAGGTGAAACTGGATCTGGAAAATCCGTGCTTCTTAAAAGTTTAGGTTTACTGATGGGCGAAAAAGCATCGCCTGATATTATTCGGACAGGCGCTTCGCAAGCTGTGGTCGAAGGTTTATTTAACTTGAAAAAACGACCCGATATCAAGAAAAAGCTATTGCAGGCCGGTATCGATTGCGATGACCAGCAACTAATCGTTCGTCGTGTCATAGCAATCGGCGACAAATCTAAAGTTTATCTTAACGGCAGCTTAAGCACTGTAAATCAACTTCGTGAGGTTGTTGCGCCGATGATCGAGGTCACTGGACCTAATGCACCGTTAATTGAAATGACGGGACAGCATGATAACAGGAACTTGTTATCAAAATCTTATCACTTAGATTTATTAGACCAATATGCCGGCCACTGGGATAAACGAAAAATTTACGAAGAAAAATTTCAAGGCTTACACGCTTTAAGAAATGAAATTGCAGAATTTGAAAAGCAATCATTAAATAAATCACAGCGCTTAGATTTCTTAAAGTTTCAATATCAGGAAATTAATAATGTCGGCCTTGATGTAGCAACTGACAGCACTCTGGAAGATGATATTAAACAAATGAAGGGTTCGCACCGCATTTTGCAGTTTGTTGACCAATGTGAATCTTTAATTTTTTCTGACGAAGATTCAATTTCATCACGCTTAAAGCTAATTCAGAAGCGTGCTTTGGAAATTTCTGTAATCGCACCTCAGATGGCTGAAAAGGCCCAGAAAGTTGCAGAAGCACAAACCATCTTAGATGATCTTGTTTATGAGTTACGCCAGGACCTTAAAAAGATAAATGTTGATGCTGATAACCTGGAAGAAAAAGAGACCCGTTTAAGTTCAATTAGAAAATTGCAAAAAAAATATGGTCCCGATTTAAATATTATTTTTGCTGAATTAGAAAAAATGAAAATAGAAATTGCGACTTTAGAAAATTCTGATGATCATATCGAAAAAATGAAAAAACAAGCTGTACAAATAGAACTTGATCTGAAAAAGAAAGCCGAAGAGTTACATCAGGCCCGCACCGCATCAGCAAACAAGCTGGTATCTGCAGTTAACAAAGAGCTTCTAGATTTAAACATGAAGGGCGTGACGTTTGATATTCAAAATTCGAAATTGGGTCACTTAATTTCGACTGGTCTAAGTGATGTTGAATATTTATGTCAGATTTCAGCTAAAGATTTAAAACGTCCGATCGCTAAAGTAGCCTCTGGCGGAGAACTTTCGCGGATTTTACTTTCATTAAAAAAATGTGTCGGCCAATCCGAATTTCCAAGGACCTATCTATTTGATGAAGTTGACACAGGGGTTTCTGGTACAACTGCAGAAAAAGTTGGTCGCAAGTTGAAATCCATTGCCAAAGGACAGCAAGTTATTTGCGTGACTCACCTTCCGCAGGTTGCTGCTTGCGGAGATGTCCACTATTCAATAAATAAATCTATGAAAAAGGACTCGGTCTCGATGGATGTTGTCGAGTTAGTTAAAAAGACACGCGTCCAAGAAATAGCCAGACTTATATCCGGCGAAAAAATCACCAAAACATCATTAGCGCATGCCGAACAGTTGTTGAGCGACAGCCACTAACTTGTATTGCGACAGCCACTAACTTGTATTGCGACAGCCAC
>JANPNP010000098.1:0-3643 GCA_031427535.1 Bdellovibrionales bacterium
ACCCACCACCACCGGCACCACCATCAGCATCAGCACCGCTATCGCCTGATGGCGGTGGCGGATCTGATGGCGGTGGTGGTGCCGGCGGTGGTGCCGGTGGTGGTGCCGGTGGTGGCAGTGGCACTGCACTGTTAGGGTCTAGATTGGGATTAGTTCCAACAATACCTTGGCCTGAAACCCACCCCACATCAGTCGGACAGTCAGAAACCCCAGTCCACATATTAAACGTGCACGTAACATTTAAATAGCATCCGGGCTGACAAACAACATTACCGTCTGTCGAAATTGACCTAATTACCGTGCCGCGCGGGCACGTTTGCCGAATTACTCCTCGACATATTTTCTTATTGTCACTGTCAACGCCAATAAATAAATCTTTTGGGTTCGGACACGTTTTGCTTAGGAGAACTGCGCATTTGCCGTCGCTAAATGTTCCGCCAAAACCTGTACAGACATCAGCAGCCTGTTCACCGGAAGCGCTACGAACAATTTCAACGTCATATAATTTTAAATTTATATTTAAAGCTGGATCTGCAGTTAAAAGTTTTCCAACCAAGCGGTAAGATGGCGCGCGGCACCTGCTGGTGTCATTACCGCAAAGGGCAATCCATTTTGTTTCATAACGCAAAACACACTTGGAGCCTGCTGTTCCAAAATCGTTACATGAAGTTCCGTCTACTTTAAATCCTATATTAGGTGCCTGATCAAATGCCGGTACTTTATTTGCGCTAGCAGAGTTTTGACTTGAGTCGAAAAGCTCGAAAGGTCTGCCGTCTGGGTCATAAACACAATTTTCAGATAAGGTACTTAAACAGGCCATAGTTGCATTTACTGCAATTGAATTTGCCACTGCCCTTGGATCATTAAAATGAAATTCTAATTGTGATCTTATATTACTTAAGCCACGAAAGCTTTCAATTTTAGATTCAGTCGTTTTTAGCATTTGCATAATAGATGCCGAGCCCAGCATCAACACACCAGCCACAGAGCCTGCTATCAACATTTCAACCAACGAAAAGCCATCTCGATTGCGCATACGCTTTGTTGACAATGCAAATAGTTTTTGACTTAAATTAACTATACAAGAAAACAATTACACCCCTCTATAAAAGGATACTTACAATATGATTTTAATACAACTGCTACTTTCTTTGCTTTCCCACGCTGATACACAAATCCCAATTAAAATTAATTGGAACTACAAGAACGCTAGTTTTGAAATGAAATCGTACACCGTGAATGAAAAATCTGTGGTGTGGGCCACAAACAATGTCTCAAAATTAGAAGGCACGCCAGTTCTGTCCGTCATACCGGACTCGAAATTGTTGCTATCACCAAATCGGCGAAAGAAATTTGCTTTGGTGGCTTACAACCCGACTGCTAAACCGATTTATTTTTTTGCTGCACCACACACCGCTTCCCCAAGCGAGCATTCGCTTGGTTTTAAATTTAAGTGTCTTTGCATGAACCATGCTTTTAAAATTGAACCTAAGTCGTATTGGTACCGTGTCGTCGAACTGCGCCTGTCGCCGTCTTACTCGGGCGCCGGGATGACTGTTACACATGATATCATTGGCATCGACGCTGAAACAGCTGGAAAGTTCAAGGATCTGTCACAGACCAAAGGTCTAGGCGATCACAGCAGTCATGGCACCAATGCTGGACTTTAAAGCTTTCAACAACGGGTATTAGTGCGAAATTTATCGTGGTTTATATAATAATTTTTTTAATTTGGGACTCATGTCCATTGTTGCGCTATCAATCCCGGTAACTTTATTTCGAAATGAAATAGCTGCATTGTTATCTGAATTTAAAAATGTCCACCGCACCACCCTAGTCCAGGCAGATTTGGGTGGAATAGAAAAATAAACGTTTTCACAATGACATTCCACTAAAAATTTACGATTTGAATCAAGCTGCATTAGACTTATCGAAAAATAACGTTGAAATGCTGATTCATTTTTAATTAAATAAAGAACATCCAAATATTTATCTTTTTCTAATTTCAAATCTACAAATGAAATTTTCTCTCCTTGAATTAGATCGTCGTCCAGCGAAAAATATTTTGTCGCCGTCACCGATTGCTTCAAATCAGCAGGAACCTCTAGATATTCTAGCGGCAATTGAAAGTTTTCGTAAACTGTCTGTACGGAAATGTTTGCTTTGGTCACACCTAGCTTCGCTGGATTAGCATACAAAAAAGTGTTAACCAACAAAAAATAAAATGAAAAAATCACGGATATACTCCTTGCAGCAATGACAACCCAATTCCTAAATGGGAAAGAACATCAATGCGTATCAGTGGTTCTGCAGGCTGCATCCTGACTGCACCAATTCGCTGAAACTCTGCACCCATTTCAATAAAATTTTCGGGACGAATCTGTTGCCTTAAGACACAAGCTTCAAGACCTTGAACTATTTTCTGATATTCTGGCCACAAACGAATTTCGGGATCAAGTCCAAAGTGTGCAAGTCCTTCCAACAACAAGCCTGAGCGATGATCAAAATTCTGCACGGCTGGATTAGTTCCTTTGTCAAAGTAGCAACCCGCAAAATCTTCAGGTAATTTTTCAGGGTAAATAAAGTGGGTTTGCACCTTTTCTAAAAAGCTGCGAATCTCTTGCAGGATGAAGCTTCGCTCTTCGGGGTTATTCGCTAAACTAAAATAATAAGTCGAACTTAACCACCTAATATAAAATGCATCTTTGCTAGAAAAAAATAAATTTTGATAATTTAGAATTTGTGATCTTAGCCACGGGTTTTCTTTGCGACTTTGCACGGCACTTAGAAAAGTTAAGGCCTCGCCGACATGGAACACGTAAGCACGTCCCTTTAACACAGCACTTTCTACATCTTTAGATTCACGCCATAAGTTTAAATTTGAATCAAAATGCGAAGTAATTTGCTGGATAAACTTTTCTTTATCTAATAGTTTTGCTTTAAGCAACGCTAGTCCCAAAGTTGCCTTACTGCCCAGGTCCCAACTTTCTTCGATTTGAAACTTTTCTGATTTAAGTAAATTTTTACATGCTAAAACAGCATCGGCTCTTTCTGTCATGCAAAGAAAGTATGCTCCAAGAAATACTCTTATACGGGAACTTTTATCTAATGTTGCAGGTTTACCTAGTTCGTAGAAAAGTGATTTTTCTTTCTTATAATAATTAGTTAAAATGTCTGTAAGACCTGTCAAGTAGGTCTGCCTGTCAACGCCAAGCTGACCCCGCTCATAAAATATCCAGCGCGAATCTTTTTTATAAAAAGGAAATGTCCAGTACGGTTTCAATTTTTGATTCAAAGAACCCACAGGCTCGATTTCTTTCTTATAAAAATACAACTGATTAGCTAAAATCCAACTTTGCATTTTTGAATCATAAAACGAAATTAATCCCACTGCTGCCGGATCTGCTTTAAAATTTTGGTTTTGCTCGCTGATAGGGGCCAAAAGCAAAGACTTATTTGGTCCTAACGAAATTTTTAAATTTTGCGTTGAACATCGATCTGAAATGTAGCATTCCTGCGCCTGAGCCTTCAAGTCTTGGTATTCTTGATATCTTTCTGGGTCAAGAAATTCAAAAACAGAAAATTTAAAGTCACCGTAAACTTGCACAAATGGCCATTTTTTATCAGTAATTAACTTTGTAAG
>JANPNP010000099.1:0-1559 GCA_031427535.1 Bdellovibrionales bacterium
ATTTCGGCAGGATCAATGAAAAAAAGATTTAAGCCTGAGCTAAAGTGATCTAAAGGACTAACTAAATGCTCGTAACAGTATGGCAGTAAAAATTCACAGCCTGGAAAATAATTTTTGGAAGTTAGGCTTCGAATTATTTCTTCAACTTCACTAGCTAAAACCGAGCGGCCTTCTAAATCCTTTCGAAATCCAGAAATAACTTTTTCAATATTTTCATCTGTGAAGTTTACTTCATAAACAGGAACAATATTAAGCTCGGCGACTTCATCTAAGCTTCGTTGGTTGGCTACCGAAAAAGTACGCAATGTTTCGATTTGATCACCAAATAACTCTAAACGGATTGGCAGCGCTTCGGCGGGTGAAAAAATATCAACGATTCCGCCGCGGATGCTATATTGTCCCTTGTCTTCGATCACCGGTGCAGGCTGGTATCCTAATCCGCTTAGGTATGCTGCAATATCAGTTGCAAGCTCATCACCCTTTTTTAAAGTTCGACAACGCTTTGCAAATTCATAAAACGGTGCAGACAGCTGCAGCAGTGCAGAGATGGGCGCTAAAAATATGTCTTGTTTTTGGGCTCGTGCGGCCCAGTACAAAAAATCAACTCGCGACTGGGTCACTGCAGGTGACGGGTATAATCCCGAGTAGTAAGACACATCATGATGATGCAACAAATGTGTGCGAAAGTGCGGAGAGAAGAACTGTAAATGGGCTTGAAATATATGCGCCGACTCTAAACTTGAAAAAACGACCAATCGCGGCAAGCAATTGATTTCTTTCGACAAAGACTGAGCTATAAAATAAGAAATTGCCGCGGACGAAGACGTGCCGTCAACGCTAAAAAAAGTTTTATTCTTTTGCAGGCCGCGAAGTAAAATATCTTCTAGCCGAGAGTTTGCCATGATTTTTTCCTAAGAATGAGTGGTGACCTTAACTAAAAAAAAAGATAGATACCATCAATTTATATTTAATATGCAGAAATCCAGTAAGGGCGTTTTCACCGGTTTTAAGCATTGGCTTTTTCCTATCAAGGTGTTGAAATGTCATCATATTTTCAAGGAGGATCTGTGCCACTAGGTGGAGTAATTTTTATCACCATATTTATTGCTGTGTTCGGTACAATACTAATTTACCTAGCTCGGTGGACGGGTGGTAAGGCAAAAAAAACCAGCCAGGCTAAATTTGATATTTATGAATGCGGCATTGAAGTCCAAGAAAAAAAAGACACAAAGATTTCAGTAAAGTTCTATTTGACGGCCATTTTATTTATCTTATTCGATATCGAAATTATTTTTATGTATCCATGGGCTAGTAATTTTAAAAACTTTATAGCTAGCGGCCAAGGTCTTTATATTTTTTCAGCCATGATGATCTTTCTGGCCATCTTTATTTTTGGTCTGTGGTGGGAAATTAAATCTAAAGCTCTGGAGTGGGATTAATTATGTCAACAATGGGAAGTTCCGCATTTGAAATCACTATTAACTTAGTTAAAACAATTTTAGTTTTTTTACTTATGGTACAGGCCGTTCCTATTTTAGTTTGGCTTGAGCGCCGTGGGT
>JANPNP010000100.1:0-3681 GCA_031427535.1 Bdellovibrionales bacterium
CGCCCGCGATGGTTTGGCCTGCATTTAAATTTCCATCAATAATTTGCGCTTGGTACTGATCGGGCCACCTGATCCCAAGTGTGCGACCAAAATCTTTTTTTACTTCTGTAACTTGAATTTCCACGCGGACGTTGTCAGCGATATCTATTTTCTGCTTATTTTCGACAGCTAGAATTCCGATTTTTCTTAAGGCTTGGGTATAATCCGCCGCTGTTTCTTTGCTTGAATAATTTAATTTCCATGGCTGTGCGTAAATCACTTTAAGTGGCGTTAAACCAAAATTTCGCAAGTGATTTTCTGTAAAGGCATTAATCTGCTCTTTCAATTCGTCGCTGACTTCCAGCCCCAGATAAATGGACGAATTTTCTATTTCAATAAGTTCTGTGATTCGTTTAAAATCCTGAAAGCGAAACAATTTTCCTTTTAAACAAACTACGTTCTCACAAATATCGACAGTTATGCCTAAAAATTTCTGGCTTCGTAACAACCAATCTTTGTAAGTTTTCATGGAATTTATTGGCACAACGATTACTTTAATTGCTTGATCATTTTGTCTAATCAGCGAAGTTCCTAATGCTACTGGTTTTAGTACCACACCCAAGGCGCCAGATTGAGCAGATATAACTTTAGCATTTTCAATCCATATTTTCGACGTTCTACCTTTAAGGATGTGTTCTTCGCCTAACTCGATAATAAGTGGTGCAGCTTGCAAACCGGCGTTAAATAATAGTAACAAACTAAATAGTTTTATCATACCGTGGTCTTTTGCAAACCTCGGTGCAGTTCTTAGTGTCCTGCCTTTATCTTAAAATCCGAATTACAGATTGGCCATCGGATTTTTTTAAAAAACAAACTCAACACGAACACCACTATCAACATTTAGTACTCGAAGTGAGCCACCTTGCGCTTTTAACAGAGTTTGGCAAATAGTAAGACCCAACCCCATGCCGATAGAGTGATTCATTATATTTTCATCTAGCATGAACGGGCGCATGATTTTATCGATAACGGTTTCAGAAATTGCAGGCCCTTTATTTTCGACTGAAATTAATGGAAGTCCTGAATTTTGTTTACTAATACGGATAGAAATTTCAGACTGTGGCAAGCCAAATTTTGTTGCATTGTGCAAGGCCCTGAATAAAGCCATTTTAGTTAAATTGGGGTCGACCTCGATTGAATCTAAATCAGAATTTAGGCGCACCGTTTGGGTTTTAGCGTTTAGCGAGTTTGTAATATCTTGCGGAATATCTTTTAGAAAATGTTCCGAGCTAACGCGGTCAATTTTTTTTGGAATTAGCCCAACTTCGCCTTTTACAATAAGTAAAACGTCTTCGACGATGCTTTTCAATTTCTCTGACGATTTTATTATCCGGTCAGTAAAAAGTTTTTGCTCGTCTGACAGTAATGTTTCTTTTAAAAGTGCAGCAAAGCTTAAAATAGTCGTTAGTGGGGTTTTTAGCTCGTGATTGATTAAAATCATAAACTGATTCTTTGCTTTATCTAACGTTTGTAGTTCAAATAATGCTTTTTCTAAGGCGCGATTTTTTTCTTTTAATTCATTTCTTAAAAAGTATTTTTCGTGCGCTTGCTCGACCGTGTTCATTAAGTCGATTGGGTCCCAAGGTTTCGTTAGATAACGGTAAATTTGCCCTTTGTTTACTGCATCTATCACTGATTCAATATCGGTATAACCTGTAAGAAGAATTCTGACTGTATCCGGATGCGAGACAATTGATTTTTCTAAAAACTCGACGCCAGTTATCAGCGGCATCCGTTGATCCGAGATAATAACCGACAAAGCTGGATAATTGTCTAGGACAGAAAAGGCTTGCTCAGGGGTAGTTGCTTTTAGAATCGTATACTTTTTGCGAAAGATTCGTTCCAGCGCATCCAAATTGTCCGGTTCATCGTCTAGACAAAGCAGGTAAGGTTTTTCAATGACTGAATTCATCTTGTAATCCTAACGACTATTTGGATCTTAGGTCTAGATTTTAGTTTCCAATCTGACCTAAGGCTATTTTTGTCTTATGCAAACACTGCTAAATGTCGAGAAGTGATACGCTATTCATGGAGATGAGTATCTCTAATTAGGAGTCTGTATGGTATTGAAAATGATGTTTAATTCATTACTGGTCTTAGCCCTTTTCTTCACAGCGTTTTTAGCTAATGAAAAAGCAAGTGCTACAATCGGTGGCTACGGAAGCCTATATGGTTCAGGACACTACGGCGGAATGCAGCAGTGCCCATATCCAACTAGAATTGGCCGCGAAGCTTTCAGCATGAGTGACGAAGAAAAAGAAGAACGTAAAGAAATTTCTAAACGAAAAAAAGAGTTGAAATTACGTAAGCTTGAAGTTGCTCGTGCCGAGAAAGAACGCGAATTTGCGGGTAGAAAATTAGAACGCTATTTTGAAACTTCAGTAGCTGAATTTTTGATGGATGTACACATCGAAAAATTAAACAAATGTGAAAACTACAAAGTGCACCCAAGTTTAAAATGTTTTGCAAAAAAAGGTGATACCGATACTGGAAAGACGACTGCTGGTGAAGCAAATGATTCAGGTGACGCAGAAAAAAAAGAAATTTCTAGCAAGTGCGGAGAAAAAGACGATGTTCCAGATCTTTTAGCGAAATCGTGGATAAAATCTGATGCTGACGGTGGCGGTGGCTACTGTTCTGCAGGCAACGAAAGCGCAAAAGGTTCCGTCAATCCGGCAATTTGTTCTGATACGAAATTACGACCTGAATCAGATCGTAAAAATAAAAGCTATTCTGTCAGTGATTGCACAAAAGCTTTGAAAGATTATCGCAAGTTTCGAATTGAACAAGGTAATGCGCAAGCAAAGTATGATCGTGCAAAAGACGAAATCGAAGATCGTGAATTTGCGGCCTCTAACGCGCGTGAACGTGCCGCTTTAGACAGAAAATACAAAATGGAAGATACAGAAGGCGACTGCGAAGATTGCGACGAAGAATCACGTGGCTACACTTATAAAAAGCCAAAGCGCGACTGGCCTTCAATCATTGGTCAGGTCGGAATAGGTCTTGGCTTAGGATTTTTAGGAAAAAAATACGACGATCGTAATGCCGAATACCAAGCGCAGTTAGGATACCCACCAACACAAGGTTAACCAACAGCAGTATCGATGGGATTACCATTTATTTTAGGCGGAGTTTACGGAGCCATAAACGGTGGAACTGGTTCCGGTGGCTTTGGCTGCGGTGGAAATATATACGGCGGTGGCGGTGCCAACGGTGTGTATGGACCATTCGGTGCCAACGGTGGCGCCTTCGGATATCCGCAAGGAATGTATGGCGCACCTTGGGGTGGCGGAATGTATAACCCTGGAATTGGCGCCTATGGCGGATTCAACGGACCAAACGGCGGATTTCCGGGTGGCTTAAATGGACAATTTGGTATTGGTGCACCTATGAACGGTGGATATCCCGGCATGGGCGGAGGCGGTTACCCAGGAATGGGTGGCGGATTTCCTGGTGGTGGCGGATTCGCAGGCGGCGGAGGCTTCGCTGTTGGCGGAGGTTTCGCAGCAGGTGGTGGCGGATATCCCGGCATGGGCGGAGGCGGTTATCCAGGAATGGGTGGCGGTTATCCTGGTGGCGGCGCATTCGGCGGAGTGGCTGGTGGCGGTTTTGCTGTTGGCGGAGGTTTCGCAGCAGGTG
>JANPNP010000101.1:0-1927 GCA_031427535.1 Bdellovibrionales bacterium
CATGAGCCTTAAAACATTCATCGAAAAAATCGGACACGCATTTCACAGTCTTTTTACAGGTATCGACCACGAGTACCATAAACAACAGCCTGCATTTCAAGATGCGTTGCATAAAGCGGTTGGTATTGTTGCGTTCACTGTTAAGCATGGCACTAAACGATCTTGGCAGTAACGCCATCAGTTTTACTGGAAGCCAAGCCGGAATTTTAACTGATGATTCACACGTCAACGCAACCATTATTGATGTGAAAGCATTTCGCGTTGAAGAAGCCTTGAAAGAGAATAAAATTGTTATCTTGGCCGGATTTCAAGGTGTGTCACCGCAGACAAAAGAAATCACAACTCTTGGTCGCGGAGGTTCTGACACATCAGCCGTTGCAATGGCTGCTTACTTAAATGCTGATCGCTGCGAAATCTTAAAAGATGTTGATGCCGTATTCACAGCTGACCCAAAATTAGTGCCGCAAGCAAAAGCTTTGCACGAACTGCACTACGAGCACTTGCAAGAAATGACAAAGTGGGGGGCTAAGGTTCTGCACCATAAGTCAGTCGACATGGCACTTTTAAAAAAGGTGCCATTATATGTAGGATCAGCTGCTAACGAAAATATTAAAGGCACACTGGTGACTGGCTATCCATCACTACTGCCAAAAAGTTTTTTAGCTGTAAATTCTTACAGCACAGTTTTTGAAATAAAAAGTTCACTGCAGGATGCTGAAGATATTCAAAAAGAATTTCTAAGCTTTCTAACAAAAAATCAAATCGGTGCTGTGGAAATACTTTGTCTTTCAGAGAATACATTTTTTATTGCTGGCCCCAAAGAAAATTTAGATCTAATCGAGCAGCTAAATTTTTCGGATTCAAAGTTTGCTTTACTAGAAAATGCTTTGTGTTCAGTTTCGATTACTTGTTTTGCAACACCAACGACAGAGCAAAAACGACACGTGGCTGAAAAGTTAAAAACGGCAGGTATTGCTACTGGCCACCTTCAGCTATCAGAAAAAAATATCAACTTTATTATTCACCAAGAAAATCAAAACCAAACGATACAATTGCTACACGCGCTTATCGATTAAGGCCCGTACAAAAATGTTGGTTCATTCACACCATAACGACGATTTACAATCGAAAAAATATCTTCATTCTTACAACGCACTTGATGACTTTGACAGCCCGCACTTGCTAGACCACGCGGACGCCATTTATTGATATCATACTTTAGCCCTTGGCCACCGCCATTTGGCGACAGACCTTTACCAGTCACTTTATTTCCGCCACCAAGCAAATTTGATAGTGAAGACTTAGCCTGATTAAATAAACCAGCTAATCCTTTGGTAGACCCGTCATCTTCGCCTGCACCAAGTGCATTCGGATCTTCACCGCCACCACCGCCACGCGCACCGCCGCCACCGCCTGGATTGCCACCGCCACCACCTGGTTTACCACCCTTAGCAGTTTCAGCAGGATCTTTGTATTCAAACCCCGGCTTATTAACATTATAATTGCCACCCAAATTCATATTACCGCCGTCATCGCCGGCACCACCAGGACCACCAACATCAACACCACCGTTAGTGCCCGGCTTCAAATCCACCGCAAAATTTGACGGAACTGGTTTACCTGCCGGAGTTTTACAAATGGATGCCGAGCTATCACGCGCGCATTGGCATGGGATGGAACTGTATTGCGGCGAACCTAGCGCACAACTTGTAAAAACATTGCAAACGGATTGACTGAAAAGTCGGCCACCCGGCAAACAGTCCGACGCGTTATGTTCACGCGGCCGACAAACTCGTCGGGTACACGGATCTCGAGCTCGTGAATGGGCTCAAGCAGCACGGGCCGGGCGGACTGGAAGGCCTCGCGAAAGGCAAAGTAGCCGGCGATCTGAAAAGCGATGTCCTTCGAGTCCACGGTATGCATCTTC
>JANPNP010000102.1:0-9805 GCA_031427535.1 Bdellovibrionales bacterium
TAAAGCTCCTGCTCAAGAACAAGATAAAGCTCCTGCTCAAGAACAAGATAAAGCTCCTGCTCAAGAACAAGATAAAACTCCTGCAAAAGTTGAAGAGTGCGCATCTATAGAAGCAACTCTTTGGTTAGAAGAAGTTGCCCAGAAACAAGAGCAAGAACAAGACAAGGCTCCTGTAAAAGAAGAAACTCCTAAACAAGAGCAAGATGGTAAAAAAGGCTAATCAGTTTAACTACTGATCAGTTAAAGCGGGCGCATTCGTGTGACCCGCTTTTTTTTTAGATCGTTTCGAAATCAAAAGCATACTATAAATATGGGGATATTATGAAAGCGAATTTTTTTAAAATTACAATCCAGATTCTTTCACTTGCACTTCTGGTATCTTGCCAAAATAATTCAAATGACTCTTCTACACCTTCTGATTTAAATCCGCTAAAAGCGGAAATACTTATTTCAGATGTCTCATCTGATAAATGCTTAAACTTGGAAAAACTGACCATGCGGTTGAATAATCCGCGATTTTCTTTTCCAGCTGCAATAATGACGACGAATTACAAACCAGTTAGCGAAATTTCATCCGCCAAAAGTGACTTTTTTTCATTTTCTACTTTTTATTACAAACAAACAAAAGCAAATGAGCTAGCGCTGTTCAGTGAAGTAAAACAAACGGACTGCACATCGCTTCAGATATTATCTGCTTCCCGTGAAGTTCTAACTTATAAAATTGTTGAAAATTCGGATTTGTACATTAAATTCCAATTGGCTGACTCGTTCCGCGAAACCATGAGCACAGTGCAAAAACAAGCAAGCTTTGATCGCATCCAGCCATACGAGTACACTGTGATATTTGCTTCGAAAAACAATTTGAAAGTTATTGAAAAATACAAAAGTGTAGATCCTTTATGCGAATCGAAGAAAACGCTAAAAATGGAAATCACAAAAAATATTGCCTGGGCCCAGACCGAAGCTGAACTACCCAGTCGCTACGAAATGAATGCAGGTTATTTTGGAAAAGTGAAAAGTGCGGTACAAGTTGATCCAACTGTTGCACTACCTGAACTTGATACAGCCGGTACTGTTGCTGTGACCGACATTAAGACAATCATGAACTTACCTATTCGGAATGAATTAAAATATTGTAACTAGTCCTTTTTAACGAACTGGAACAGCACGTGAAACGTATTTTTCGTGGAACTTTTTTAGCGCTGATGCTTTTATTACACTTAGGCTGTGCGCAGGAAGAGACCTCTTACTTGGAGTCTGCTGCGCCAACGTGTCAGCGGACCAAATTAGAAAATCAATATATTGTCCATTGGAAAAACAGCCGCATCACCTTAGAGCAACTTGGTACTGGGGAATTTAATGACTTCACCAAAAAAAATAAATTAGCGATTCAGTTCATAGAGCCCAACTATGGCCTACGTGATATCGATACGGCCGAGCTAAACACTGTTGATGATTTTAATTTTGTCCGACCTGCCAGCACAGTTCATGATATGATCGCTAGCCCCTACATGTGGAACCGCGGATTCCAAGGGCAAGGTATTGTTGTGGCTGTCATAGATACCGGCATAAATCTGAACCACCCGCAATTAGCAAATCACTTAGAAATTCACGACATCGAAAGTCAATATGGAATGAATGGCATTGACGATGATGGAAATGGCTTCATTGACGACATTTATGGATGGAATTTTGTAGATGACCGCACTGAATCGATTGATGAGCACGGTCACGGCACAGCCATGGCTGGAATTATCACGGGATCTATTGTAAACAGACCCAGCCTTAGCATTGCGCCGCAAGCTAAAATACTTCCCGTTGATTTTATGAACGAAACTGGCGGTACCGAATTTCACGCAAAACTTGCAATGTCGTACGCGATTTCTAGAAAAGTAAATATCATAAATAACAGTTGGTCGATCAATTGCTCTGAACTTTTAAAAGAGGCTTTCGTATCATGGAAAAGCGAAAACGTAATTTTCGTCAATGCTGCTGGCAACAGCCCAGTGGATGTGGTGTTAAATGGAATTATTCCGTCTTCACTCAACTTACCAAATAATTTAAGTGTGGGCTCAATCGACGAGAGTGGGCATCGATCCCTGTTCAGTGGCTTCGGTGAAACTGTTAGAATTTATGCTCCGGGTGAATTTATACCTACTATTTATCCATCGTCAGGTTTAAATCAAAATATTCCATCCTCTGGAACTAGTGTTTCTACTGCCGTTGTATCCGGCGCTGCTGCCCTGTTATGGAGCGCATTTCCGCAAGCAACGGCCGTACAAATTGTCGATTTACTTTCGAAAAGTGCAAATCAAGAGCCCCTATCAGAAAGGGCACTTAATTTGGAAAAATCTTATCAGTTAGGTAATGAACTCTTTTTTCCGGAAAACCTTTAAGGACATGGGATTTCTAGTTTTGCATCCGGAGATTTATTTATATTCTGGGCGGCTATCGAAACAGCTTTGTACGCATTCACCCGACCGCCAGAGGCGATTTTACTTGCAAGACTTGACTTATGATCCACTGAACCACGAATAATTTGTATTATTTCGCGGTGACTTAAGTTCGGATTGGCAGCTTTTACTAACACCGCAAGACCCGTCACCAATGGTGTTGCCATCGAAGTGCCGCTCATGTTTTGGTAAGCTTGATTGCTAACAGTCGATAAAATTTGTGCGCCTGGTGCGGCCACATCGACTTTTGTTAATCCGTAATTGGAAAAAGCGGTTAAATTATCGTTTGGCTGAGTTGCCGCGACAGTTAAGACATTTGAATTTTTATAAGATGCTGGATACCAGGGCGTTCGATCAATACTAAAACCGACCCCGTTAGTTCCATTACCGGCCGCCACTAAAAATAAAACCCCAGCTTTTTCCGCACGGGCAATAGCGTCCCCTAAGGCGCGCGAAGTTCCCCCCGAACCCCAACTGTTATTAATTGCAAAGACCCGTTTTTTTACAGCGTAATCGATACCGCGAATGGCGCCTGAGGTAGAGCCCGTTCCCGTATCACCGATAAAACGCAGCGCCATCATTCTAACGTTTGGTGCCATCCCGATGACTCCAGTGTTGTTCGAGCCTGTCGCGCCAATAATTCCCGCGACGTGAGACCCGTGATTCGAGCTGCTTGTGGTTTTCGGGTACGCATTGTTAGACACAAAATTCCAACCATAAACATCATCAACATAACCATTGTTATCATCATCTTTTCCATTCACCGTTTCTTGTGGATTAATCCACATGTTATTTTTTAAATCTTTGTGCGTGTAATCAATTCCTGAATCTAGAACCGCAACAACAATATTTTTTGAACCGGTTGTCACGCGCCACGCTTTTTCTGTCTGAACTGCGCTGTGCATCCACTGTCTAGAAAAATAAGGATCGTTCGTAGTCGCTGACAGATCACCCTCTGAAACATCAGTTTCAATTGCATGAATTGGATAATCAGGTTCAACGTAGTCTACGGTGGAATCGGCACGGATGTCGGCAATAAACTGTTTACGTTCGTCAGCTGACATATTTAATTCGAAAGCATGAGTGCCCTGCACAAGAAATTTAAACGCAACACCCTTCACATTAAATTCGCGAACCGGGTTTCCGCTAGGTTGCAATCCCTGATCTGACGGTAGATCTTTGTATTTAATAATAAAATTTTTATAACTAGAAATATCTTCAGTAGCGCTAGCAGCCAATCGTCTTTGTGCAGCAACCGCATCAACATCTTCAGGTAAATTTTCACGGGCAGGAACGTCACAAGAAAATGAACCAGCGTTACTGTTACTTGAACTGCCGCTTCCGTCAGCACAACCTGCTAACGCTACTGCAATTATAACCAAAAGATAATTTTTCATAAAGGCCTCCGCTTGTTTCAACAAGTATGAGGCGAATGTTAAGAATTCCCAACCCTGAATCGGTCCATAATTTGTGTATTCTATTTAAAAAGCAGTACAGCCCAAAAAAAATTTGCCTAGACGCAACGGATTTGCACCATGACAGCAAAAAACAACGAAGAATTTGTCAATCAAAACAGATCCTTAACCGGTCTGGACCAAGATAAATAAAATTAATTAATCTTTTTCAACACATAAAAAGCATAAAAAGTAAGCAAAAATGCTACGCCCCCGGAAGCGGATCCGTAGGCAAAGCAGGGTTTGCAGATTCAATTGGATCATCCGGCGCCACTGGCTCGGAAGATTCACCAATACTTGCAGCATGCAAAGCGCCAGTAATCGTACTCATAACTTTTCCACGCCCAGCAGCAGCTTTTGCTTTTTCAGCAATGTCTGCAGACATCGGAACTAATATATCCCACCCACCCGTTACCATAGAATCTTCACGAGTCATCGCCGTGCTGTCTTTTGGGAATGACCATAAAAAATCTGGACGATCTTTGGAATACCATTCGCCGCCAACAATCATAAAATTTTCGTCTAATTCTAAATCGTAAATAAATGGCAGGGTATGCAAAACGTTGCCGCTGCTAGCGCCTGTACGCGGCGAAACTAACGCTGGATGAAACACATCCATTGCAACACCCACGACATATTTTGCACGCGGGCTTCTGTGTGCTGCATACTTATCAGCCTTCAGCATTTCTATTGGCTCAATGGAAGCTTTCAGTGAATGAGAACTTACAAATGTGCGCGGATTAAAATAACTGTAGTCATAGGATAAAATTGGATAATTCCAGACTTCAGTGCCAGAGCTAGAATCCATTACGAAACTTCTTTTACTAACACCAATACGGTTTGTGACTGCAAGATGCCATGACATCGGATTTGAATCTAAACACGTCGGATCCAAAGGACGCAAAAAGGGATCGCGGTCCACAAAGGACTGTCGGCAGCGATTACCCGCTTGCACACTCGTCGGTGCCGAGTTTGCCCATAAGTAGGACTGCAACCCCTTAATATCTTGTGGATAGAAAGTGATGCGGTAAGCTCCGGTCACATCACTGACAGTTACTGATTTTGCAGGCTGCTTAACACCCATGCTAGTAGCGGCTGACCAGCCATGACAAATTCCAGTCCATGTCGCAACAAAACCATCTTTCTCGTAGCCGGATAAACCCTTTTGCCACATGTGCTTTGTTAGTGTCCAATTGCGATCACCAACTAACAGGTCGTACTTTTCTGCCGGAGATAATTTGTTAATCTCGCCCATAGATAGCAACATCTCTGCAGGGCGCGATTGATAATTCGAATAATTCTGAATAAATTGTTTCGATTTCGGAAAATTTTCATCGGCAAAGCGAAGTCCTAAAAGACCTTGGTGAATGGGCCAATAAGATCCCGCCCAGGGTTCGTAACTGGATTGGCCCTGAGCCAATCCCTGCGCATCCAGCTGATGAATGTTAGTTATTGCCGTTAAATTCTCCAGAAAAATTGTAAAGTTATCCTCTGGCAGTGGCTCAGAAAATGGCACCAAGATATTCATTTGCTCTGCGGGTTCTCGTGCAATAGCCAAGGACATGGTCAAAGATGCAATAATTCCTATCAAACAAAATTGTTTAAATTGCTTTATACCGAGCATGTGATCCTCTTTGTTTTAGTTTAGTGTGCAGGTTTGACTGTACATTGCAGAAGCCATTCCACATAAAATTAACATCTAAATGTCAGTAAACACATTTGAATGCAGAAAATGGTTTTCTAAGGAATAAATTCCCCGCGCATTTAACTTGAAAAAGAATTTTGCCACAAATTTTGATTAGCGTTTAACGATAAGCTTTTTTTTAATTTGCTCTAAGTTTTCCAAAGAACTTCTTACTTTAAGCGTTACGCCTAGTTCGTTATAACTTTCTGATAGCACGCGCATTTTAGCGCGCACATCACCAACTACGCCTTGAACTAGGTAGGGTATAAATAAATCTTCATCGACCATGCTGGCTTCAAAATAACTCATAATTTTATCACGTAACAATTGTAAATCACCTTTATCACGAGTTGATATAAAAATGGCCTCTGGAAACTCAGTTTTTAAATCTTGCAAACTTTCCGCAGCTAGCTGATCACGCTTATTAAGGACCAATAAGCGTGGCACTTCAGTCGCACCCACTTCTGATAATACATCCTGAGTTACTTTTAATTGTGAACGAAATGCGGGATCCGCACAATCTACCACGAACAATAATAACGAGGCATTTAGTGCTTCATCCAATGTGGATTTAAATGAAGCCACTAGATCATGGGGAAGTTTTTTGATAAATCCGACCGTGTCTGAAACTAAAACTTTGGGCCTGGTTTCTGGATAAATGGGCCGCACTGTTGTATCAAGTGTGGCAAATAGTTTATCAGCTACTAAAACTTCACTGCCAGTCATGGCACGCATCAAAGATGATTTTCCAGCATTGGTGTAGCCAACTAAGGCCACGCTAATTTCTTGTTCGCGGCGGGACCGTCTTTGCTGATGCTCGTTTCCGATCGAACCTAATTCTAATTTTAATTCTTTGATGCGGTCACGAATGCGCCGCTTATCTAGTTCAAGACTGGTTTCACCAGCACCTTTTCCGCCAACACCGCCACCACCACGGTCTTCGTTTCCGCCCGTTTCCCGAAGCCTAGGCGCCACGTAAGCTAACCGCGCTATTTCTACCTGCAGGCGTGCCGCTTTGGTGCGCGCATGTTTAGAAAAAATTTCGATAATCACACCGGTGCGGTCTAGCACGGGAACACCGGCAGCTTTTTCTAAATTACGTAACTGAGACGGCGATAGCTCAGTATCGACAATTACTATGTGCGCTTTGTCTTTCGGGGCATCATCCGCTTCGGTGGATTCTTCATCTGAGCTAAATTCATCATCTTCGAACGCATCGTCTTCGGCTAAATTTGCATCAGTAGTTTCAACATCTTCTTCGTCTTTTAAAAGCTCGGCCTTTAAGGCAGCTTTTGATTTTTTACGTTCGAAAAGTTTACCGATGACCCCAGTGCCGCCCGTCCATTTTGCAAGCTCGGTTAATTTGCCTTCACCTAAAACAGTGGCTGATTTATCTGAACTGCGGCGTTGAGTCACTTGGCCTACAACCTGATAACCCAAGGTTGTTACTAAGCGTCTTAATTCTTGTAATGAACTTTGCAGCTCGTCATCACGCACGGACGACAACTGAATACCAACAAGGACTGCTTTTTTAAGTTCGGTAGGGTTCGACATAGACCTTTTCTTACCCTACAAATTGGGCTAGATAAAGACAATGTTTGCAAAGACGTTAAAGACCTTTAAATTCTCAAAGATAAATATCGAAATCAGCAACATTTGTAATCTACAGTGCAGCTTTTGTCCGGAAGTGATTCGTACCAAGCAACTGATGGATTTGGATTTATTTGAAAATATCATACAGCAAGTTTCACCATTAACCGAATTGGTTTGCTTTCACTTGATGGGTGATCCGCTAGTGCATCCGAAACTAAAAGAAATGATTCAGATTTGCGAAAAGTATAATACCAAAATATTTTTTGTCACGAACGGAGTTCTTTTAAAAGAGTCAAACCAGCACTTACTATTAAGCCCTGCTTTTTATCAGGTTAATTTTTCTTTGCACAGCTTTTTTGATAATTTTAAAACCAAAGATCCCACAGCTTACCTAGAAAAGATATTTAACTGGACCGAACAGGCATTTGTTACGCGGCCTAATCTTTACATCAATTACCGCTTATGGAATTTGCAAGATGTACGCGGCGAAGAAAACCTAAACCTTGCAATGCTTAACTTTATCGAAAAACGTTTCGATTTTAAATTTGAAAAATCCATTGATGTGCGTAAGCAAAAAAGCGTTCGCATCAAAAACAAATTGTATCTGCATTTTGATACCGAGTTTGTGTGGCCCGATACACAGCTTCCAGTGCTTGGTAAAAGCGGTACTTGCTACGGGCTTTCATCACACTTTGGTATTCTTGTTGATGGCACAGTTGTGCCCTGCTGTCTTGATAAAGAAGCTGCAATTCCACTGGGCAATATTAAACAAAACAAAATTGAAGAAATCTTAAATAACACGCGTGCGAAAGATATGCTTCGCGGATTCAAGCAAAATAATTTAGTAGAAAATTTATGTCAACGCTGCCAGTATATTGAAAGGTTTCAAACGCAATAACTTAGAAAACACACTAGGAGTTAGACATGAATTTTTTTAAAGCAGTAGCCATTCTGCCAATTTTTGTTTTTGGCTTAAGCGTAGCACCAACGACCACGCAAGCCGCAGTTGCCTTAACAAAAAAAACAGTTGAATACGGTACCACGACAAAATTCGAAGGTTATTTTGTCACTGCAAAAAATACCAAGAAGAATGCTCCGGGAATTTTAATGATTCATAACTGGAAGGGCATTACAGATGAAACAAAAACTCAGGCGGACCGCTTTGCAGCGCTTGGTTATAATGTTTTTGCTGCTGACATTTACGGTAAAGGCGTTCGCCCTACCGAAGCTAAAGAAGCTGGTGCAACTGCCACCATTTACAAAACGGACCGTAAATTATTTCGCGAACGTATCGCCCTTGGCATGGATGAACTTTTAAAACTACAAGGCACAGATCAAGTTGTTGTTGCCGGATATTGCTTCGGCGGAACCGGAGCTATCGAGGCCGCTCGCGCGGGCGCAAAAATTGTTGGTGCGATCAGTTTTCACGGAGGTCTTGATAGCCCAACTCCTGCTGACGGTAAAAACATCAAAGGAAAAGTTTTAGCCCTACACGGCGCTATTGACCCGTATGTGCCACCAGCGGAATTAGCTGCATTCGAAAAAGAAATGCAAGATAACAAAGTGGATTATCAGTTAGTTAAGTACGGCACAGCTGTGCATTCATTCACTGAAGTTGGTGCTGGTACCGATAATTCAAAAGGTGCTGCTTACAATGCTGAAGCCGACAAACGATCGTTTGCAGCTGCCGACGATTTTTTAAAAGAAGTGTTTTCAAAGAAGAAGTAAATCAAAAAATAAATAGCCACGCCCTTGCGCGCTTATTTTGTATTGAATGCCATTATTCCCTAACTGCGCATCAATTAATTTTTGAAAATCTAGCAGGCGATCTTCTGCAGCTGCCTTAAAATAAATTATAGCTCTTTGCTGGCGATTTTTTGAGATTTGTTTTGATTGGCAATATAGTCTGCATCTTCAAAACCCTTAATAGATCCGTTTGCTTCACTTGGACTTAGGGCGACGAAAGCAATGTCGTATTCAAAGCTCATTTGGGGATAAGCTTTATCTAAAAGATTATATAAACGACTCACTCTATCACTTGGATTTACACCTTTAAATGACTCAGAAACCACTTTAATATCATAGGCATTTTCATGTTGGCTGACGATGCTGACTTCAAGGGGTGTCAAAACATTGTACACTGAACGCATTTTTTTCAAAATTGTGTCTGAATCCATTTTATAACCTCCTTAAAGTTATTATACTTAGTTTCTATCTCTGTTTTATTGACTGCTCCATCAATGTAGCGGTCATTCATAGTCCATGCATTTCTTAGAAACTGATCCCTTATAAGGTCCTAGGTGGCTCATACCGCCTCAATAAAATAAGTCTATTCAATAAGTTATGTGGCTCGTTGGCCGAAGTCAGAAATAGTGACCTAGTCATTTGGCCTTCGCAGTTTCTATGTATTTTATTGAGATTTTTAATTTAAACGACGCAGCCGTCTTGCAACTCGATAACTAAGTCGTAACCATCTAAGGTCGAAAGCCTATGGGCAATCGTAACTAAGGTAATTCCCTCTAGCGATTCCCGAATTACTTTTTGCACCATAGCATCCGTTTCGACATCAACGCTAGCTGTAGCTTCATCCAGAAAAATAATTTTAACCTTCATCAGTAAAG
>JANPNP010000103.1:0-8819 GCA_031427535.1 Bdellovibrionales bacterium
CAGCTGAACTCGGTCGGCCCTGCGGCTGCCTCGTTTAACGCCGCCACGGCCGGTGCGACGGCCAGCAGCAAGGCCGTCAACACCTTGTCGCTCAGCTGCCCAAACCAGGCCGTTGATGCGTTGAACCGGTATACCCATGTAGTAGGCAGCCAGCTGGTTTTGTGATGCTGCCTGCATGGCCACGCCCAGCTTGCTGTACTTAAACAGCGCAAACAGCGCGGCGCACAGCAGCACTGTCACGGCGATAACAACCAACTGCTCGGCGCTGATGATCAAGCCGCCCAACTTTAAAACTTGATCTTTGTAAGGCTTAAGGCAGCTCCGAATAGGCTTCCGGTAAGGGCTGCAATGACCCCTAAGATCGAATACGTAGTTGCAATGCCACAGACATAAATTAAAGAGCGCAAAAAGTTTTGCATGCGCGTGCGATTTTCAGCGTTATGTCCTAAGATTGATAACGTGATCGGAAGCATAGGAAAGATACACGGAGTAAAACTAGTCAGTACCCCGGCAAGAAATACAAATAGAAATGCCAACGGAAGATTCGAAGACAGCGAATTTTCAAAACTAGAAAATAATGAAGTCGGTTGGGCTACGGCAGGTGCCGCTAAAGAAGCTGCTGCTTTAATAACGGGGACACTTACCTTTAGATTTGTCGGTAAATAGCAGACTTGATCACTGCAAATTTGGTGACGAAGATCAAATTCAACGTTTTCAAAATTAGCCGGCAAGGTTGCGGGGGCTTCTAACAAAATAGAAATTGTTCCGCCGGCTTCGTTTAGGCCAACTCGATTTTTTTTACTGAACTTATCGTAAAATTCCACTTCAGGACTTATCTTTATTTGCCCGGCTTTAAATCCTGCAGGCTTTATATTAAGAACTTTAATTTGATCTTTGTAGGCGTGAAAATTTTTAGGTAGTTGTATGGTAATTTGTGTTTCTTGAATTTGTTCTGCAACCCATTTCTGAGTTGGTTGGATCGTTTTAATTTCTAATTTCGCAGCAGTGCTTACAATAGTAAAAAATAAAAGAACGGCTCCGGTTAAACAAGACTGCATTTTCATTTGATTAGGATAACAGAATTGCTTCAGAGTGAAAAGCAGCATTAAGATCGTGGCCGGCGGGTACAAACCGTATCGCCCTAGACGTTTCGCCAGTTTCATAATGGTCTAGTTAACTAGGCACCCGAAGTGACCGATCTATTCCTTACATAAAGAGGTCACTCATGGGTTTTGTAGGAATCATAGTCGTATTTATTGGTGTATTTGGCGGATTTATTCTTGCCGGCGGAAACATGTCGATCTTCCTAAAAGCAGCCCCTCTTGAACTTATGATTATTGCCGGTGCAGCTTTCGGCGCCTACATTATTGCAAATCCGATGAAAGTTATCAAAGCGGGTTTTCGCTTAGGATTAAAAGCGATGACTGCAAAAGGACCGCAAAAAAAAGATTACCTAGATCTTTTACAGATGATGTTTCAACTTTTCCAGACGTTTCGTAAAGAGGGCCCGCAAGGAGTCGAAAAGCATATTGAAAATCCTGATCAAAGCGATATTTTTAAAGCCTATCCATCAGTGACTAAAAACCATCATGCGGTTTCATTTATTTGTGATACGATGAAAATGACCTTATCAACAGACTTATCCCCGTACGATGTCGAAGAACTTATGGACAACGACATCCGCGCAATTCACGCCGAAGAACATTTAGCGCAACATGCAGTGCAAACTGTCGCTGATGGCTTTCCCGGACTAGGAATTGTGGCAGCCGTATTAGGAATTGTAAAAACAATGGGTCACCTTACAGAGGGCGTTGAACGTATCGGAGCCCTTGTCGCCGGGGCCCTTGTTGGAACTATGCTAGGAGTATTCGGTGCGTATGGATTCATTGGCCCCACTGCAGCTAAAATGTCTGCCGATATTGAAGCTGAAGGTCGATTTCTTCAATGCATAAAATCAGCAATGGTTGCTTTGCAACGTGGAGCGCCGCCGATAGTTTGTATCGAATATGCTCGTCGAACGATTTCACCAGAAGAACGTCCAACATTTGATGAATTAGATAAAGCAACAAAAGAAATTAAAAAGTCTGCAGCTTAAAAAGTAGGAAAAAGACGTGGCACAAAGAAAACAAGTTATCGTTATTAAAAAAGTATATGTGCAAGCAGCAGCTCATCATGGTGGATCATGGAAAGTTGCACTTGCCGATTTTATGACGGCGATGATGGCATTCTTTTTAGTGATGTGGCTTATTGGTCAGAATGAAGAAACTAAAAAAACTATATCTGACTATTTTTCGACGCCATCCGTGATTGAATATAATTTTCAAAATTTTGGTGCTGAATTAACCTTGGAAAAATTATTTTTAGATTTTGTGAATGAACCTTTAAAAGCTTTTCAAAGTTTTCTAGAGCCCGCAGATAAAACACCAAATGTTTTAGATATGGGATCAGCTAAAGTGGTCGCTGCATTTATGGCAGATAAAATGACTGATACAGCTAAAAATGTTTCAATATCACAGGATGGCTTTAACTTTGATATCCCTGATACGTACCTTTTTGAACGTGGGACATCGACTCCGAACAAAAAATTTGTGGATGTGCTTGAGCGCCTAAAACAGGTAACATCTGGTTTACAAGATGCCGAAATTAAGCTGACATCAGCATTATTTATTCAGGCCGTACCAGATCAAAAAGAATCAACAGCAAAAAAAGTTGCACAAGAGCGGTTAGAGCTAGTGCAAAATAAAGTGCGCGCAAGTTTTGAAAACACAACGAATTCTATTAAAGGAAATTTATCAGTTAAAGACAAAAAAGGTGAAATTGAACCAGATAAATTAATTGGTTTCATTCGCGTGACAATCACGCAAAAACCTAGCGATGATCCGAAAAAGTCACGTCGTAAACTAGACACTTTGTTTGGTGCGCCTGATGCAAATAAAGATGTTTATAGCAGTTTCGCAGAGCAAATTGCTAATCAGAAAAAGAAGGACGCTTCGGCTAAAAAAGTTTCTAATGGATTAGATCCAAATTTAATTAATCCTGTGGACGCCGAGATTCAAAAAGTTCAGGACGAAACCGATCCTACTGCAGAATCGACCGGGGCGCCGACTTCAGAACAAATTCAGTAAGTTAATTTTACACCCAAATAAATTGCAGGATTGCCGCGACCGTCGAACTGCGTGCTATTGGTAACTGCCGTCACCCCACCTTCTATTTCAAATGACGAGGTCACCGTGAAAATAGCCGCACCTTTAATATCAAGGTAATTCAAGTAACCATCTGAATTTTGCAAAGTGTAGCCGACCGAGACCCACGGTAAAATCTTTCTATAAAGTGGAAAGTTTTTTCCCACTTGCAAATAGATGGCTCCAACGCCCGTACCCTGATAATTTCGAAGCCATTCGATCTGTGACATATAACTTTTGTATTCAAATTTAAAGCCGAAGGCCTGGCCATTTCGAATACTGTGTTTGTAATAATGATCATCGTGAATATAGGCCAAAAAAGTTGAATCAGAACTAAATTCAATTTTCACATCGGCAATAAATTGCAACCATAAATTATCATCTTTAGAAGTGACATTAGAAATATTCGAGCCCCAAAAGCCCAACCGAAATTGTTGACCTAAGTTGAACATAAACGAAGCGGTCAAAGCCGGATTGTTATCAGTGATGGAAAGCCCGCGGTCAATAAAGTGAGTCAAAAGCTGGGCATCCCCTGAAAACCGATACGTTGGCTTATTGCTAACATCCACTTTTTCCGCAGCCCGTGCCAATGACGAACCAATTAGTATTGAAAATAAACAGTATGTTAAAAATGGGTACACACTTGCATTTTAGATTAAAGAAGTGCAGTTGCAATCGAAAGCTAGACCTTTTCCAAGCAATAAAGTAAATTCGCCTTATGAGTTTTAATTTAAAAGCACCTTGGTCTGATTATCCACTTGTCGCATTTGATACTGAAACCAGCGGGGCTTATCCGGTCGAGTCTGAAATTGTCGAGCTTGGCGCAGTGAAATGGTTTAATGGCCAAATTATTGGAAAATTTCAGACCTTACTTAAGCCAGCAAAGCCACTGGTTCCTGAAAACATTCGAATTCACGGAATAACCAACGAGATGGTAGCAGATGCTCCTAAAATGTCAGATCAAATTTTAAAATTTTGTGAATTTATTGATGGCAGCTTATTACTTGCCCATCACGCCCCCTTTGATTTGGGTTTTGTAGCATTAGATATTGAACGGCAAAATTTATTATTTCCTAAAAATATTCATTTTTGTAGTAGCTTACTTTCAAGGGCATTACTAACCACTACCAATCACAAACTGCAAACGCTGGTTAAAGAACTTAACTTGACAGGCGGGGATGCCCACAGGGCGTTTGACGATGCCTATGCCTGTCTACAGGTCTTTATAAAATGCGTTGAAAAGCTAGATGCCCCAGTATCACTAGAGCGCCTTTTACAGATTCAGCAAAAAAAAATGGGATGGGACAACTATAAGATTTGGTCTACCGGTAATGATAAACTAATAGTATTAGCTGAAGCTATTCGCGATCAAAGAACGTTGCAAATTATTTACGAAGGCGGGCAGACTAAATCGAAAATGCGGCCAGTTCGGCCCATGGGCATAGTTCGAAATCCCGACGGTGACTACATTAATGCCGAGTGTGGTTTGGACATGCAACGCAAGCGGTTTTACATCGACAAAATTATAAAGTGGGAATTTGTAACTTAGTCTTCTTTATATTCGATTGTTTCGATGGTGCGTTCCGAATTCATCTTTATCAATTTTTCTTTTATGCGTTCGGCCAGCTGTTCTAAATGTTTAAAGTCATCACCGGCACGCAGTTTAAGTGCAGCTCCATTTTTAGAAAGGCCTTTGCCGTCCAAAACTTCATTTAGGAAGCGCTCAAATGCAAACAGCGGTCCAGCAATTCGATGAGAAATAAACTTTCCAATGACAAATAGAACAATGGAAAATGTAATTGCTAAAACTAAAAATGCATACAAAAATGGTGTCGAAAACCGCTCGATAAGAATTGGATTTTCCCCGCTAATCTCAGCAATTGTAATTTTAAGATAGGTATAGGAAAAAACTAAGCTGATAAGTGTAAGAAATAATCCGACAACCATAAATAGTGCAGAGTATTTGATTTGAAATCGACGGTTTATCCAAAATACTTTTCTAGTGTTGTTGCCCGGCCACAGCAGCTCTCCGTATTTAATTACGGAATAAACAATTAGTGCATAGCCGAACCACTGAATAACGTCAGCCATGTTCCAGATCGGAGAATGCCAATTGCCAATTTTAACTGCGATAAAATCAATAACATAGCCATAAAGAATTCTGTCTAGAACATTTCCTAATATACCACCCACCAAAATTGAAAGGCCTAAACGTAAAACCATTAATCGTACAGGAATTAGGTACTGGACAATAGCGTAAATACTTAAAAGAAAAACTCCGCTAGTCGATAGCGTAACAATTCGTAAAACTGCAGGTAAATCAGAAAATAGCCCTAACATGGCCCCGTGGTTGTGAATTAATACAATGTGCAATAGTCCATACCATTTTTCCGGTGTTGTACTGGCCCAGTTTTTTGTAATCTGATCCAACAAAACGATTAACAGCAAGGTCCCAATTATCAGAGCCCAATCTTTTCTTTTCATACGAGTATTCTGCGGCTATAGTCATAAAAATGAAATGCCTAATTAAATTAGTAATTGCCACAGTCTTGTTTTTTTCAACGAACGTCTACTTTAGTCCAGCCCTTGCGTCTGAAGGGGACTCGGCTGCGCTTAAAATCTTTAAACAGCACAAGATAAATCCAGAGCATCTGAGTATCGAGATTAGGAAAGATGATAAAATAATTGAAAATATAAACGCAAAAATGTTGAAGAATCCTGCTTCTGTTTCAAAACTAATGACAACATTCGCGGTTTTAAAACGACTGCCATTAGGATTCCGATTCAAGACCCAATTGTATTACGAAGACGAACAGCTTTATCTAAAAGGTGCAGGGGACCCCTCATTTGTATCCGAAAAAATGTGGTTTTTAGTTAATGAATTTATACGCACGCAAAACGCATCCATAAAAGATATCGTTGTGGATGATTCGCTATTTGACTCGATTCGTTTTGATGAAAGCCGTGAAAGCACTAGGGTTGATCGCGCTTACGATGCGCCAATCGGCGCCATGAGCTTTAATTGGAATGCTGTAAATGTTTTTGTTCGTCCCGGCAGTGTCGGCGGCAAGGCTGCAGTGCACATTGATCCACTTAGCGATTACTATCAGCTGATCAATTTAACCACAACAGTTTCAGGAAAAGCTAAAAAGGAGTTGGTCGTATCCATTTCAAATGCAAACAAGAAAATTACGGTTTCCGGCGACGTTTCAAAAGACGCTTTAGAAAAAGCTATTTTTAAAAGTATCGATGATCCCGCTTTGTGGTCGGGCCAACAGCTTAAGGCTTTTCTAAAGCAACGCGGAATTTTAATTAGCGGAAAAGTGCGGATTGGTACAACGCCGCCTAGTGCGGCCTTAGTTGCAAACTCTGAAAGTAAAAGTTTGGCAGAAATTCTAGCGGACATGAATAAATTTTCGAATAATTTTGTCGCAGAAATGTTAACAAAAACTTTAGCTGCGCAAGATACGAAGCACAGCGCTAGTTTAGCTAAGGGGGTTGAAGCCATCCGTGATGAATTGAAAAGTGCAGGTTTAACACCGCAGGATTTCACTTTTGTTAATCCGTCTGGATTAACTCAGGAAAACAGGTTGTCTGCGTATGCGGTAAATAAAATTTTATCAGCCATGAAAGATGATTTTCGAACATACTCTTTAGTGTTAGAAAGTTTACCGATTTCAGGACTAGACGGCACTTTGAAGAAGCGAATGAAAAATACCATTGCCGAAGGCTGGGTACGTGGAAAAACCGGCTATTTAGACACTGTGGCTGCATTGTCAGGCTATGCAGGACGAAAGAACGGCGATGTGTACACCTACACATTTCTATACAATGGTCCACGAGATGAAGCAATTGTTCGAGAAGCTTTTGATCAAGTGCTGATAAACCTTCTAAAATAAAGGTGTGAAAAAAATAATTCTAATTATAATATTCGTCATAGGCTTTCAGCATACTTTGAAAGCTGAAGTTACAAAATGGTCTTCCACGTTGCCGGCTAAGTCCAAGTTTACGCCAACAGATGAACTGGCCGACCGGGTTGAGTTTTGGCGCAAAATATATTCTGAATATTCAACCCGCCAAGGTGTTTTTCATTTAATAAAAAATCCAGATCTTATTCTTGGTGAAATTGATTTAACCCCTATTTTTGCAAATTCGGTAATTAATGATTCCACGCGCGCCAAGTTGGCCAATGCAAAAATCAAAAGTGAACGATTAAGAATTAGTAAAAAATGGAAGATTGCAAACCCGGCGCAGCTCCGTCTGCAGATGGGACTAAAAGACCGTATGCAAAAGGCTTTCTTTCTGTCCGGGCGCTACTTACCTATGATGGAAGAAATTTTTCGAAAGCATGGGTTACCTACCGAGCTAACCCGTTTAGTTTTTGTCGAAAGTTCTTTTAACGAACTGGCACAGTCAAAAGTTGGAGCCAGCGGGCTTTGGCAAATTATGCCTAATGTGGCAAAGCCCTATGGGTACATTACTTCACATTACGATAAGCGCAATCATCCGCGCTATGCCACAGAATTAGCCGCAAAAATTCTTAAGGCTAATTACAAGAAACTGGGCTCGTGGCCCCTGGCGATTACGGCTTACAATCATGGACTTACCGGAGTAAGCCGCATGAAGGCTAAAGCTAAATCGAATCAAATTGAAGATTTAATTGATTCAAATGCAAAGACGGCAACATGGGGCTTTGCTTCGAAAAATTTTTACGCTTGTTTTCTAGCAACATTGGAAGTCGAACGGCGCGCCCACGAATTGTTTGGAAAAAATTTACTGCAGGCCGCGGCGACTTCAAGCAAAGAATATAAATTGCGACGATCGATTTCGAAAGTGAAAATACTTCCGTGGTATAATGGAAGCTACGATCTTTTTAGGAAATTAAATCCCCATTTGAATTGGCGAATAGTTGCACGAACCGGGCAGTTACCAGCAGGTGTACCCTTACAGGTGCCTGCAAAAAATTATCATCTTGCGATCAATTAATTGTAGCACTGGGCAATTAAATGCTCTTGCTTCAATGGGTACGTAATTAGCTTACTTATTTTTAGACACGTATTCGTCGATAAATTATTTTGAAATTGGCGGTAGCACTCGAAAACGCCTTCATCTTTATTTATTGCCGAGTTAAAAACCTGTGATTTTTCTAAACATGAATTAACGTTAGAAAACTGACTGACATCATAAAAGCAAAGCGACCTCATCTGTTCACTTAATTCAAGTGAAGCTTTACTAATTTTTAATTTTTCGACAGTTCCAAAACATGTTGTCATATTTAAAGTCGATTTATTTTTCTGAAAACAATCTTGAATAGCTTCCAGACGATTTAGTCGGTGCTCTTGACGAACAGCCTGCATAACACAGACGTCAAACCGAGTAGCAGCGGCGGAAGAACAAAAAACAAGGGTAATAAGTGATAGCCAGTAACGTACCATATAAGCTCCTGAGTGGTGACTATAACTGAAAAGCCATATCAATTTCACCTGTAATGATTCTGACACTATGACAGTCTACGGCTTTGCACTTAACTAGTTGAAATGGTTATGAATTAATTGGAAGTTAGCTTAATGGGCTTAAGATTGAGGGATTAATCGCTTTAATATTTTTCCAGAATCACCCTTGGGTAGATCCTGCATC
>JANPNP010000104.1:0-1959 GCA_031427535.1 Bdellovibrionales bacterium
AGCCACTTTTGAAACGGTCGCCATCATATCCGGAGTTGCAATACACTTATCGAATTCAAGCCAGCCCTCGTTGATTTTAGCAACAAGGTCATCGGCACCCACGAAATCAGCGCCAGCATTTTTTGCCTCGAGCTCTTTCGGACCCTTTGCGAAAACAACAACGCGTACGTTTTTACCTAAACCGTGAGGCAAGGCAATCGCGCCACGAACCTGTTGGTCTGATTGCTTAGGGTCAATACCTAAACGAACAGCAACGTCGATAGACTCATCAAATTTAGCTGGAGCTGTATCAACTGCTAACTTGATGCCTTCTGTGAAATTATATTTTTTTACGCTATCTACTTTTTTTGCAGATGCTACGAATTTTTTTCCCATATTTCCGCCTAATCCTGTACTTCGATGCCCATGCTTTTCGCAGTACCAGCAACTTGAGACATTGCTGATTCTACTTTCACACAGTTCAAATCGGGCAACTTAGTCGTTGCGATTATTCTGATTTGGTCTTGCTTGATTTTGCCGACCTTGTCTTTTTGCGGCATCTTAGAACCTGATTCTAATTTCAATGCCTTCTTGATTAACGAAGATACCGGAGACGTCTTGGTGATGAATGTAAACGAACGGTCCTGGTAAACAGTGATAATGATCGGAACGATAGCGTCACCTAACGCTTGCGTCTTAGCATTGAACTGCTTGCAGAATTCCATGATGTTTACCCCATGTTGTCCAAGTGCCGGTCCAACGGGAGGAGCTGGATTAGCTTTCCCTGCCGGTATCTGTAGCTTAATCATACCTGTAACTTTTTTTGCCATGATTTTCCCACTTATTTATGAGGTTGAATTTTTGTTAGATCCCCATGATCTAACAAATTAAAAAATAATTATGTCTTTTCAACTTGAACGAAATCTAACTCGACAGGAGTAGGTCGTCCGAAGATTGTAACCAATACTTTAACTTTTGCTTTGTCTTCATTGATGTCTTCAACAGTGCCGTTAAATGAACTAAATGGTCCATCAACAACCATGACCTGCTCACCAACCGAAAAGTTAACTTTAGCGCGTGGTTTTTCACCAAGGCCCGCCATTTGTTGTGTCACGCGCATAACTTCGTGCTCCGGAACTTCTGGAGGACGAGTTTTTGTACCGCCAACGAAGCCGCCGACTTTTGAAGAGTTTTTAACTAAATGCCATGTTTGGTCATTTAGAACCATCTGCACGAAAATATATCCAGGAAAAAACTTACGAGATTTTGTAGTTTTTTGACCCTTTACTAATTC
Organism: Bdellovibrionales bacterium; assembly: GCA_031427535.1. Classification (GTDB taxonomy): domain Bacteria; phylum Bdellovibrionota; class Bdellovibrionia; order Bdellovibrionales; family Bdellovibrionaceae; genus Pseudobdellovibrio. The sequence goes on from JANPNP010000104.1 coordinate 1,274, forward strand.
GACAACGTTTTCCGCAGGAATTAAAATGTCACCAAACATGGCTTCCATTTTATTTGAGCGAATTTTTTCTTCGATTGCAGCTTTAGCTGTGTTTTCACAGCTGGTCTGAACGTTAACGATGTACCATTTTTTATCCATGCTAACCCCTACTTCATTAATTGGTTCAGAACAAAAGCCGAAAACATATCAAAAAAGCTGACGATCACACTGGAAATTAAAACCATGATGATCACGATTATTGTCATTCCACGCGTGTCTTTTGCTGGAGGCCAAACAACTTTTTTAATTTCAGCGATGACTTCATCAGCCCAGGTTAAAACGTTTTTATTAAATTGCAGATAAATAAATAAACCTAAACCCGCTGCTACGGGAAGGCCATGACGAAACAAATCGTAATTCATTGCTTTCGCAACCGGACCAAATGCACCAGAGAAAACTTTTAATAAAGTTGAAAGAGTGATTCCGATCAGAGCTGCAAATGCTACGAAACTTAAAGTTAAAATTTTCGAATTTGTTTTATCCATTCGGATCCTCGCGGGTTAAAAAAAATACTGCGTCAACGCCAAGTTGGAAAACCAAATTGGCAGGGGAAGAGGGATTCGAACCCACGACCTAACGATTTGGAGTCGTTCGCTCTACCACTGGAGCTATTCCCCTTTAGTTGACACAAGACGCAGAATATAACT
>JANPNP010000105.1:0-8530 GCA_031427535.1 Bdellovibrionales bacterium
TGCATCCATTCCAGCGCCACCGTACGTTTCAGGAACTGTGATTCCATGCAGACCCAAGAGGCCTAATTTTCTAAACAATTCTAGATTAAATTTTTCTAAGCGGTCGTTCGCATGAGCCTGCGGTTCGACTTCAGTTTCCACAAAAGATTTTAACGTTTCACGTAGCATTTTGTGTTCGTCGGTCGGATTTAATAAATCAAAATTTTTCCATGAAGACATTGTCTACCTCGTGTTGCATGCAGCGGTTACAATATGTTCGCCGCTTGACTGTTCGCACAGACTGTAGCAGCAATGTCAGACCGGATAAAGTTTTTTAGTGACGTCAATTTGTTGTGTATTAAGGAATCGTGCCTATGAAAGCATCAATACTGGCCGTAGGAACCGAAATAACTACTGGCCAAATTTTAAATAAAAATGCTTCGGCAATTTCGCAAAATTTAAATCAGTACGGAGTTTCAGTTGTGGCGCATTTGGCCGTACCCGACGATCGTAAACTGATCCGTGATGCATTGATTTTTTCCGAATCACAGTCCGATATTATTTTTGTAACTGGTGGTCTTGGCCCAACATCCGATGACTTTACCCGCGAGCTTATTTCGGAATGGTCGCAGTTGCCTTTAGAATTTCATGAACCCTCATGGCTGCATGTGCAACAGCGGTTAACTTCGCGGGGCTTTTCTGTGCGTGAAATGCAGCGGCAGCAGTGTTATTTTCCGCGCACCGCGAACGTGCTTTTGAATTCACAAGGCACTGCTAACGCATTTTATTTTAAACTTCTTCGAGCCAGTGGCGACAAAACTGTATTTGTACTTCCTGGACCACCGCGCGAAATTGATTCGATTTGGCACGATCACATCGCAGCTTTGCTAAGCGGCATGACTGCTGGAGTAATTAAGCAAATCACAAAGTCGTGGGACACCATTGGTCGTGGTGAATCAGATGTTGCGGCGATTGTTGAAACCGAGCTGAAAAATTTTGCTAATCAAATTGAAACTGCGGAAGCTGTAACAGTTGGCTACCGTGTACACCTTCCTTACGTCGAAGTGAAAATTTCTTACAGCGAAAACAACAAGGAAATGGTAAAACCGTTTTTAGAAAGCTTAAACAAAGCCCTAAATAAAATCACGGTTACAAAAGATTTTGTCGACTTAGCATTTGTAGTCATAAGCAAAATAAAATCTGTTGATTTTGCATTTTATGATTTTGTTAGCCGTGGGTTTTTGCAACAACGACTGCAACCGTTTTTTAAAAATCAAAAAGACTTCAGTTGGAAGCAGTCGACAGAAAGTTTACCTGTTGATTTTTTTGCAAACGAAACAAATTTTATATCCTTACTTCCGCTGGAAGCGGATCAGAAGTTCCTCTTAATCTATGATTACTTGGGGGAAAAGGGCCAGCACATCATTGAATCACCGTACAAATCAAATCTTATGGCCGATCGCACGCGCCAATACTTTGCCGAGATGGCAATAATTCACTTTTCCAAATTGCTTCAAGCAGACTAAAGCCGCGCCCGATACGTTGGCCGCAGCGCCCGATCTGGCATTCTAATTGTTGACCCCAGTTAGCCCTTTCACTATTATGGAATAAAGATTTTAAAGAGTTCGGTTTCCTTATTCTTCTAAGATCTTCACAAAGACCCGGCATCCTACAGAGTTATGAAAATTAATTCTTCGAGGTCCACATTCAAGGAGTTTTCATGGAATCAACTCAAAAAATGAGTTCGACCAACCCGCGCCGCCATGCCTTTCAAACTGCAATTGATCAACCCATCAGAAAAATAGACCGTGTAAAAGATGCGTTTGGCAAAGATGCACCAATTTCGGAATATTTTGGTTGCATGACGTTTGGCTTAGCGCAGATGCGCGAGAAACTTCCGAAAGATTCGTATTCAAATCTTTTAAAAACTTTAGACCTTGGAAAAAAATTACCCAAAGAGACCGCTGAAGCTATCGCATCTGCGGTGAAAGAATGGTCCGTGTCAAAAGGTGTGACGCACTTCTGTCACTGGTTTCAACCCATGACGGGATCAACGGCAGAAAAGCATGATGCCTTTATATCTATACAACATGCACACCACTCTGAATTGCGTGTGATCGAACGTTTTACCGGTTCGCAGTTGATACAAGGTGAACCTGATGCGTCTTCATTTCCATCGGGCGGGATGCGTTCAACTTTTGAAGCGCGTGGATACACGGCTTGGGATCCAACGTCACCGTTATTTATTATCGAAGAAGAAAACGGAAAAACACTTTGTATACCTACCGTATTTTTTGGGTATCATGGCCAAGCACTAGATAATAAAACGCCACTACTACGCTCGATTGATTCGTTATCGAATGAAGCTGTCGAGTTCTTAAAACTTCTAGGAGATGTTGATGTTAAAAAAGTGCAAACAACTCTTGGGGCTGAACAAGAATATTTCTTAGTTGATAAAAATTTTATTGCCCTTCGCCCCGATTTAATTATGACAGGGCGTAGTTTAGTTGGCTCATCGTCCGCGCGTGGCCAGCAATTAGAAGATCACTACTTTGGATCCATCCCAACACGTATTAAAGCCTACATGCAAGAGGCCGAATTTGAATTGTACAAATTAGGAATTCCGGTCAAGACCAGACACAATGAAGTAGCACCCAGTCAGTTCGAGTTAGCGCCTATATTCGAAGATATGAACATTGCTTCTGACCACAACTTACTAACGATGGAAGTATTAAAACGCGTGGCTTTGAAGCATGGCCTAGTTTGTTTGCTACATGAAAAACCTTTTGCTGGTGTGAATGGTTCAGGAAAACACAACAATTGGTCCATGGCGAATGATAAGGGTGAAAACTTATTAGAACCGGGACACACTCCCCATCAGAATTTACGATTTTTAGCATGTATTTCAATCATCTTAAAAGCCGTTCATGATAATTCTGCGGCTATCCGGGCGTCGATTGCAAGCCCTGGTAACGATCACCGTTTAGGGGCTAACGAAGCACCACCTGCAATCATTTCTGTTTTCTTAGGAAGTCTTTTAGAGAATATCTTAAACATGATCGAAGCTGGAAAAGTAGCGCAAGCCACTGACGAGCAGATTATCGATTTGGGTGTAAGCCAAATTCCAAATATTTCTAAAGACTATACTGATCGCAATCGCACCAGTCCGTTTGCATTTACCGGAAACAAATTTGAGTTTCGAGCAGTGGGTTCGTCACAAAATGTAGCTGTACCGATGTCATTCCTAAATGCTGCTGTATCCACTGCGTTTTCTGAATGTACGAAAAAATTAAAAGAACTATTGAAAAAGAAAAAGCGCGATGAAGCAGTTTTAGAATTAATACGAGGTCTTGTTAAAGAAACAAAGGCAATTCGTTTTTCTGGTAACGGCTATTCAGATGAGTGGAAAGCCGAAGCTAAAAAACGCGGTCTACCGATCCTTAATACAACTCCTGAAGCCCTGGATGTTTTAAAAGATAAAAAAGTAACGCAGTTTCTAATTGATGCAAAAGTACTTTCAAAAGAAGAAATCGATTCACGTTACCACATTGCCGTTGAACGCTACGTAAAAACTTTGGATCTAGAGCATACAAGTCTGATGGAAATTGCCAGCACCTACATTGTGCCGGCGCTAGATAAGCAAATGCAAATTTTAGGAAGCTCGGGCGATGCGATGACATCACCCGCTTTAAAAAAGCTTCACAAAGAGCGTGTAACTGAATTTGAGGGCGTTTTTGCCGATGTTTTAAAGTCATTCGAAGCTTTGAAAAATGCGGTTGAAAAATCAAGAAAATCGACCGACGAGCACAAGCGTATGTGGAATATTATGGAGGACCTACAACCCGCAGCTTTAAAACTACGGGATGCGATCGATACTTCAGAATTGTTGGTTGCGGATGATCTGTGGCCGCTTCCAAAATACCGCGAAATGCTTTTAGCACACACGCTAGTCTAAAAAACTAGTTTGTGTAGCAGCCAAGCACTTCTACACGTTTTAATAGTTGATCTACGAAGGCTTTCGGCGATCGTTGAAACAGTTGGACTTGTAGCTCTGATTTCTTTGATGACTCATCAAATTGACCAGCTAATCTAAAACGTAGCTGGTTTAGTTTTGAAGCCGTGGTTTCACTTTCAGGTAGGCAATAGTTTTTCAACTTTTTAGAAACTTCTGGTTCATGTAAAACGTTCTGAATCATTTCACACATGCCGAAAGTGGCCATCATGTGCGTACTTGCTTTTAAATACTCGGCAATTATTAACTTCGCGTTGCCACAGATGTCTTTGTAGTCATTAGTGCCGTTAACAACATACTGCGCAGTTAAGTGATCCATTTGGAATGCAGCTTTCTTTCGCGCTAAAGTATATTGATTAAAAAGTTTTAGATCGGTGCTTTCGCTAATAGCTTTCAAGTTAGCCGGTAAAAATCGTGCTTCAAAACGCTCGATCACAGCCATGGATTTTGTTAATTTTGTCATCGATTCATTAAAGTATTTACCATTATTTAAAAGCAATTCATAAACGGGTCCCTGATTTCGCCACTCCTGATAAAAGGCTTTGCCTAATCCTGCTACGGCATCCACTGGCCCACACTTATTACCTGAATCACGCGAGCTACATTCAGAAACCACTTTATCGGGTCCGGCAAACATATACTTATGCATTCCGCGCGCACGTTTTTCAACTTCGCTGGATTCAAAAGACGCATAGGTTATCATTGCTTTTAAATTCTTATAATCAGATTCTGTCGCCTTTAATTTCTCAGCATCCTTCGCTAGTTTTCTTTGTTTGATTAAGTACTCTTCACCATTTAATTCGATCAACTGAGCTTCGTAAATGGCTAGCATGCGTCTGGCTTCTAAAAACAAAGCATCCATTTTAGTTAACCAGTCTTTTCCTAACTGCGAACATAGCTGGCGATTGTCTTCGGTAAGTGCTTTGTTTAGATCAACTTCATAATCATTAATACCTTCTAAATCTAGCTGCAGCTCTGCCATATTTTTTGTGAACTTAGAAAATTTTTTAAGTTCACCAATTAAATTTTTTAATGTCGATGACCTAAAGCTAGTTCTAACCAACTGGCACTGCGTAATTTCAGGAAAGTTATAATCAGTCGATGCTTGTATAAATCCGCCCAAAGCCTTTTGAATCAGACTTTGTTCTTCGGGAATTGAAATTTTAAGCTTTTCAAATAGTTCCAGTGACGGATCCGATGAAAATTTTATTGAAGCCGTTGCATTGACAAATTCGACTCCGCCCTTTGTTCTACTTTGATTTGCCGCACTGACTTTATGACTCATTTCAGTTAAATCAGCTTGAAACTTTGCATGAACAGTTTGCATTTGTCCTAACCGAGACAAGCGCAGGTAAGAAAGCCGATTATACAACTTCATAAACTGACACGTGTTTTTTAAAGTATTAATGCGGTTGTCTTTATCAGTCATATCAAATTGAACCGAATCTTTCGCAATTTGTTCTATAAGGCTTAAGCCTTTAGAAACTGCATCAGCCCCCGCAAGTATTTTCAACGACGGCCCCAAAGTTGCCGTTAAAGCCGGGTTTGAGGTCGCAATATCTAAGATTAGCGGCGACAAACTTTGAAATGTGTCGTTAATGGAAAAAATCATATTTCTAAACTGGGAATTCGAAGTGTAGCAGGCTTTAGTTTTCGCACTTGAAATGGCTACCAGCGACTGCTGCAATACTTTTGTGATATCAACTATAGAACTTGTGGTCTGAGACAATTTGTAGGTTTGACCATTTTTCTGTTGAGTTTGCGCTTCCATAACTTTTTGCTGAAGGCTCGTTGAGGCTTCATTCAATTTTGTGTGAGCAACTTTAATTTCACATTCGGGCATAACCCGGTTTAAGTTTTCCTGCATTTTATCAAGCGAAGTCAGCATATCCGTGTATGGAGAGTTTGAAAAAAGTGGACAGTTATATTCAGCAGGCATTTCAAAAGCCGTCATTTTAACAGCGATCGAAGCACTACTAAGTTCAGAAGCACCAACGATTGAAAACGGCGCAAGTAATGTCAGTCCAATGATAGCATTTAAATAGTATTTTTTCACGTGCGTCCTCGCTGTTAAATATCACGTTTGATAACTACAATTCAGCTGTCAAATGAATCGACAAAGACGCAAATCCCGTCACTCATTCGCAGCTATTTAGTTATCAAAAACGACTTAGCTCACGCGAACCGCAAGCAAAATCCTTACAAGGCAAGGCAGCAAGGTTTAGACCACGGCGGCCAAGTCTTTAAGTGTCAATAACCTGCTGTATGCACTGTCAGCTGCAGTGCTGGCGCGGCTAACTAAACTGTCGATTAATTTTCCTCAGAAACTTGTATAACTGCAGGTATACAAGTTTCTGAGGAGAAAATTTTTAGTGGTGATGGTTCACGAAAATAAATGTGCTAACTTGCGCAGGCTGTGGTGGTGCCGCAGTTTAAACAGCGGTAACAACCGGATTCAAGAACGGTAACGCTTCCGCATTCAGAACATTTTGGGTAAGTTGGCATATTGGCAGATTTGGCAGAATTTGCTTTGGCTGAAAGTGGTTGAACGAACTTGCTGCCATCGCGGTAAATTGAAATAGATTTCAATTTCATTTGCCACGCTTTTTTATAGATGGCACTTATGTCTGCAATCGTTGCTTCAGTAGGCAAATTAACTGTTTTTGAAATGGCTCCGCTTAAAAACGGTTGAACGGCACACATCATTTTTAAATGGGCCTCTGGCGATAAGCACAAATCGCCAGTCGCTGTTTCAAAAACTGAAAGATGCTCTGCTTTAACTAAAGATCCCTTTAAAGTTTCGTTTTTTACCAAATAGGCACTGACGTCGGCAATCTGGTCATCTGTATAGCCTAAGTGGCCAAGGGCAAAGTTAACAGACTGATTAACAATTTTGATGACTCCGCCACCCGATAGTTTTTTATATTTAATCAACGAATAATCGGGTTCAATTCCCGTCGTATCGCAGTCCATAACAAGGCCGATCGTTCCAGTCGGCGCAATCACAGTTGCCTGCGCGTTCCTGTAGCCAAATTTTTTACCTAAAGTAATGGCCTCATTCCAAGATTCAGAAGCAATTTTCTTGAATTCGTTCGGAAGCCATTGCCATTCGATTTTTTTATCTGCGGCTTGATGTTGCTGAATTATTTTTGCCATCGGCATTTTGTTTTTCATAAAGCCTTCAAAGGGTTGAAGTATCCCAGCCATTTGGGCGCTGGTACTATACGCCGTTGCGGTCATCACCGAAGTTAGAAAACCTGCCCATGCACGCCCAGCGTCCGAGTCATACGGAAGCCCCATCCGCATAAGCAATGAACCTAAATTTGCAAACCCAAGACCCAAAGGCCTAAAATTAACAGAGTGTTTCGCAATACTTTCCGTAGGATAGCTTGCAAATCCGACCAAAGCCTCTTGTGCAATAAACAGCGTGCGAACTGTATGCACGTATTCAGAAACTTTGAAGGTATTGTTTTCATCTAAAAATTTCACTAGGTTTATAGATGCTAAGTTACACGCAGAATCATCTAAAAACATATATTCAGAACACGGATTGCTTGCGTTAATTTTGCCAGCTTCTGGGCATGTGTGCATGCGGTTGATTGTGTCATCAAATTGTAAACCAGGATCTGCGCATGACCACGCAGCTTCACAAATTTGCTGCCACAAAACGTTTGCTGCAACTTTTTTATAAATTTTATTTTCTTTCGTTTTTAATTTCCAGCTTTGGCCATTTGCTAAAGCCTTCATGAAATGATCAGGAATACGAATGGAATTATTGGCGTTTTGTCCAGCTACTGTTTTAAATGCCTCCCCGTCCATGTCGCTGGAATACCCCGCTTGGATTAATGCAAAGGCTTTTTTTTCTTCCTTCATCTTCCATGAAATAAAATCTTCTATTTCAGGATGATCTAGATCCACGCAAACCATTTTTGCCGCGCGCCGAGTTGTGCCACCCGATTTAATTGCACCAGCAGAACGATCAAGCACTTCTAGAAAAGATATAAGGCCTGAGCTTGTTCCACCCGATGACAAGTGTTCATGCTTAGAACGTAACGACGAGAAATTTGATCCCGTTCCAGAACCATATTTAAAAAGCTTGGCTTCATTTTTTACAAGTTCAAAAATTCCTTCGATAGAGTCTTCGACCGACTGAATAAAGCAGGCTGATATTTGCGGCCGCAAATAGGCATCGTTAATTTTTTTTATGCTTTTAGACTTATCATCATAGGCAAAGTGAGCACTTTTTGAACTGACATTGTAAGATTCTTTTAGACCTAAGTTAAACCAAACAGGACTATTAAAGGCCGCTTTTTGCGAATACAAAATAAATTTAAGTTCTTCTATGAAGGCAGAAATTTCGGTTTCTAACTTAAAAAGCCGACTGAATTTAGCAGCAGACTGCAGCCCCGTACCAATCCGCTCTATAAGCGCTTCGATAGAGTTTTCTTTACCGACTGCTTTTCTAAAGTATTTACTAGCCGCGATATCAATGGCAGTAGACGACCACGTAGCTGACGAATACGCGGATGAAGCAGGAAT
>JANPNP010000106.1:0-1690 GCA_031427535.1 Bdellovibrionales bacterium
TAACTGATCCCTTATAAGGTCCCAGACCAACTTACTCCGACCTCTAAAGGCTCGATTTATTTAGACTTTTTTCTTTCGGACGGTACTTCTGATTGTACACAATCAGAAGTCAACCAACGAACCACATAACTTATTGAAATGTCTTATTCTATTGAGGCGGTATGAGCCACCTAGGACCTTATAAGGGATCAGTTTCTGTCGCTTACGTATTGATTAAATTAGGTTTTAAAAATATTTATATCTCGTCAAAAAATAAACTTTTAAGTGCCGGTTTTCAAACTCAGCCGACTTACTCGCCCGTAGCAACAAAATCTAAAGCTTTTAAAATTTCTTTGCAACCCGACCTATCAATCGAAAAAGATGAAATTTTAGCTTTACTCAAGCAAAAGAAATTTTTACTGTGCATCGATGTGCGCCCTGATAAAGTTCAACCAGAGGCTGTTATTGGAACACAAACCTGTAAAAAAATAAGTTGGCGGTCTTTTTTCAATGAGGATTTACAAATAAAAGCAGAAGCAAAAAACTTAATTGCATCATTTTCAAAAACAGATCGTATTGTCCTAATGGGCGAAGCAGGGCTTGCTTCTGCCGGGGCAATGCTTGCTCTGCGTGAGCTTGGGTTTGAAAAGGCCGTGCTTTTTGAGGGCGGCTATTCGGGCCTGCGGGCGCTTTCGGACAGTTTGTTAAATACAAAGTAAGCTGTGGATGCAGTAATAACAATTATCTTATCTAAATTTTTAGAAACAAAGACCTTAGCATCATCAACGAGTAACCGAATCTCATTTTCGGCGAATTTGCTTGCGTAGTTAGAGTTTCAAACTGGGCTGATGAGCGCCATTGGTGATGCGTATAATATCCCAAATTGAATAGTGTCAAGTTGGTTAGCAAATAGTAGCAGTCCCAACTGTGTTCATGCTTAACAGGATCATACCTTCCGGAATCAGCCATTTTACGCTCGAGCCCGTAGTGCTCAATGTAATCAACAGTTAGAAGCATGATGATTGCCAATGCCCGTTCTAGAAAAATTTTAAGTGACATTTATTTCTCCTGACCTGTGAGCTTTACAGCCGTGAATAACTGGCTTCTAACTGATTTAAACCATCGTATGTTGCTGTGTTTTCTATTTTACTTAAATCTCCGTTTAAATTGTAGGTGTATTTCTTTGTGCCTGATTCTAGTAAACGACTAACAACATGAGCGTAAATAATTCTGGGATAACATAAGTCGAGATTTGTAATATCTGTAGGATTGTTAACTTTTTTTCTGCATTCGATCTGTCCGATTCACTTACACAAAGCTAGTATTTCCAGCTGGTTACACTATCAAATGTTATGCTATAGTCGTCCCGTCTGGAGGAATTATGAAAAAGCAAGAGCCCAAAGTAGGGAAAAAAGGTGCTCCCGCAAAAATTGCAGAAAAAGCAGCACGTTTGCGACATCAACCGCTTTCAAAAAAGATTTTTGAAATTGTAGAAGATAATTTTAACAATAACTTATACGTAGTCTTGTTAGATTTAAATTAATGCTACTAGATTATTTTTTATTTCTATATCTTTTTTGAGACAATCGAATCTGTCTTGCTTGAAAAAAACCGATAAAGGGAAGTGGACCGTGAAATAAAAAGCGTTGTTGCTACAGGGTTCGGGGCCAACGGTGAATTTTATGGATGAGACCTATACAATTTAAACCAA
>JANPNP010000107.1:0-4230 GCA_031427535.1 Bdellovibrionales bacterium
GACGACACCAGCACGAAAGCGTCGAACAGCCCGGAGTGCAGGAAATCCATCGCCGCAATCACCAGCCCGATGTCGGAGGCGTTCTTGCCTCTGGTGTTGGAAAACTGCTGATCCGCCACCAGCCCCAGCGCCGCCACCTTCTTGGCCCAGGCATTCAGCCGCAATGCCGACCAGTCGCCATAGATGCGGCGCACCGATGCCTCACCCAGCGCCGCGATCTCTTCAAAGATTGCCTCGGCATAGCCGGCGGGGACATTGTCGGCGTCGATCAGCACGGCGAGGCGGGGGGTGCGGGCGTCAGGCATATCGGGCTTTCCCTTGGGTTGCCCCTTCATGCCCGAAATGCGCTGGGGGGGGAAGGCAATTGCCCGCCCCCCGTTTGGTCAAAGAACCGCCATGTCGCGGCAATTCTCGGCATCCGAGGCGGCGGCGAGGTCGAGGACCTTTTGCAACTCCGCCCCGCGGGCAAAATCGGGATCGACCATGGTCTTGCCCTTGATCGCCGCGATGAAGCGTTCGTAGTTGGTCAGCACCGGCGGCACCGCCACATCCGACCAGACCGCCTTCAGCATATCCGCCCCCAGACAGGACCGCACTTCAGCTGAAAGCATTAATGGTCGCACGAAGGCATCGGGAACTTTTTTTAAAACAAAACTCGAAATAACAGCAGGCACTAAGCCAAGTTTTACTTCGCTGAAACAAAACTGCGTTTTTTCCTCTGCAAAAACATAATCACAGCAGGCCATCAATCCCAGGGCACCGCCAAAAACAGCTCCGTGTACGATGCCAATCACGGGGCGTTCACACACCTGAATAGCTTCAAACATTTGCCATAATTTTTCCGAGTCCTTTTGGTTTTCTGCCAAAGAGTACTTTATCATTTCCTGCATCCAGTTTAGATCGGCGCCAGCACAAAAAACCGATCCTTCGCCGGCAATTACTACGGCTTTGATTTTACTGTCCATATTAAACTCGGTAAATGCAGCAGTTATTTCTGCAATCATCTCCGGGTGAAATGCGTTTTTTACTTCAGGTCTATTTAGCTTTACAATTTTAAATTCGCCACTTGTTTCAATTTTTAAAAACTTCATATTACATCCTAAACACGCCCTGAGTTTTAGGGCCCCAGTCTTTGTTTAAACTTGCGGAAATTCCTAAGGCAAGAACCATGCGTGTGTCTTTCGGGTCAATAATGCCATCATCCCATATACGAGCTGTAGCAAAATAAGCGGAACTTTCATTTTCGAATTTTTCCAACGTTGGGCGTTTAAATTCGGCTTGCTCGGCTGCGTTCATCGACTGCCCCTTGATTGCAAGTTGATCCATTTTTACAGTCAATAGTACATTCGCTGCTTGCTCGCCACCCATGACGCTGATTCGTGCATTCGGCCACATCCACATTTGCCGGGGCTGGTAAGCGCGGCCACACATTCCATAGTTTCCAGCACCGTATGACCCTCCGATAACAACGGTAAATTTTGGCACATGCGCGTTCGATACGGCCATAACCATTTTCGCGCCATGTTTTGCGATGCCCTCATGTTCGTACTTTTTACCCACCATAAAGCCTGTGATATTTTGCAAAAATATTAATGGCACTTCACGCTGTTCGCACAGCTGAATAAAGTGCGCGGCTTTTTGTGCACTTTCACTGAATAAAACCCCGTTATTCGCAATGATTCCAACTGGCATTCCCCAAATATGTGCAAAGCCTGTGACTAGCGTTTTACCAAACAACGGCTTAAACTCATGAAAGCTCGACCCATCGACAATGCGGGAAATAATTTCGCGAATGTCGAACGGAATGCGCGAATCCGCTGGTAAAACTCCGTAAATTTCATCTGCTGGGTACAGTGGTTCTTCGATTGGCCTAGTTTTTAACTGTACGGTTTTACGCTTATTTAAATGTTTCACGATAGATTTAGTAATTTCTAATGCGTGCAAATCATCTTCGGCAAAGTGATCCGTTACCCCTGAAATTTCACAATGAGTTGCGGCCCCACCTAAATCTTGCGCGTCAACAATTTCACCCGTTGCTGCGCGCACTAAAGGTGGCCCACCTAAAAAAATAGTTCCGTTGTCCTTTACGATAATATTTTCATCACTCATTGATGGAACATAGGCACCACCAGCTGTGCAAGAGCCCATCACCACTGAAATTTGCGATATACCCATGGCACTCATGCGCGCCTGATTATAAAATATTCTGCCAAAATGATCGCGATCAGGAAACACTTCGGACTGCAGTGGTAAGTACGCCCCACCACTGTCGACCAAATAAATACATGGCAGGCCGTTTTCCATCGCAATTTCTTGGGCACGCAAATGTTTTTTCGCAGTAATCGGAAAGTAAGTACCACCTTTAACGGTCGCATCGTTAGCGACGATTATGCATTCAGTTCCTTCAATGACACCAATGCCTGTTACAACGCCGCCGCCGGGTGCCTGTCCGTCGTACATGTCATCTGCAGCCAATGTCGAAAATTCTAAAAATGCAGTGCCTGTGTCCAGCAGACCGTCAATGCGTTCACGCGCTGTTAATTTGCCACGAGCTTTGTGTTTTTTAAGTGCTTCAGCGCCACCACCAAGTTTTGCGGCCTCGACTTTTCGGCGCCACTGGTTCACATGTTCTAATAAGGCAGCCCGATTTTTTTTAAATTCTGCTGATTGATTATCGACCTGAGTTTGTAATGTCATTTTAAACCTTTGATTTTAAAAGATTCACAGCTTCACAGTAAAGCTTCAGTTCCAAAGTGTCTGATTTTTTTGTTTCGCCTACCTGCAATCGAATTGATAACTCTAACTTTGCTTTTTTTTGCTTTTGTAGACTAGAAAAAAAATCATCCATTGTACCTTCGGATGCTTGCAAATAAAGATGCAAATTTTCATTCCATATTTGCTTTTTAGAAATTTTTATCTCACTAGCGCTGATTTGATAAAAATTTTCTTCTAAATGCCGATTTATAAAAGTTTTAGCTAATTCCATAGCAGCATTTAAAACTAGCCCCTGATTTAACTGCTTCTGCGAATCTAAATTTACTGAATCCGCAGGAACAGTGGCTTTAATTTCGAAATCCGCGATCTCGGTCATACGGAATCCAGAGCCCAATAATTCCGGAGAAAGCCAGCCTAAAGTATAGCTTAAGGCTGGCTGGATCACTTTCGGACTTTTTATTTGGGCCCAGGTTTTAAATTCTTTTAACTTTTGCTTGTAACCTTGAGCGGCTTTTAAATTAACGTTTTTTAAGTTCAAATTCTTCAATGTTGCCATTTTATCATTCCAATTTAGGGTTGTTAATTTCACGCTAGCATGCTGAACTTACCTTGTCACATCACGCATTTGGGCTTAAATATCATGGGAACTAACATGGTTAGTCACATGCTTAGTCAGGAGATTTTATGATGAAATTGATTAGCTTTTTTATCTTTGTTGCCGCATTTGTATGGACCTGGAGCTTACTTACTTCAAAAAGCACAATCGGTACGGATATACATGCTGGAATTCAAAGCAAATTAGCCATTATGATTGAAGATACCATTAAAGCCAAACGACCTAACTCCTCTAATTTCGAGCTTAATAAAATCTATACTGAAAAGTTAGATGATAATAAAATTAAGGCTTATTTTTCTTATAAATTTACTGACATTTTAGAAGACCAAGAAAAATCAGACCAAACAATTTCGGGCCAAGCCATATTAAATCGCAGCCTTTCTGAAGACCCTGCAGTGCAAAAGTGGATTATTCAATCTGTGAAAACGGATTCGAATGCTATCGAATTTCGTGAAGGCACGGTTATAAGCTCTGATGGAAATGAAACCCCTGCACTTCCTGAAGTAACGCCAGCTACGACAGAAAAAACGACGCAGTAAATGTTCGATAAATTTCTCTCGATTAGTGAAAATGGAGAAATTTTTCTGGATCCTGAATCCGATGAAACTGTAAAGCGCATACCTGACATTCTTGAAATTCAGCAAAATATAAAACTAACTGAAAACTATTTATTAACCACAGAGTTCCAAGACGAAACCTACATCGTCGAATCATTTGATCACCCACTGCAGGTCATTGCCGTGGAATTTAAAGAAGCAAAAATATATTTGCAAACAACAACCAACAATTTATTCCTGGCTGAACCTAAAAAATGGTCGGTTGATCCGTGGGACCGTTTCAACGGCATGACAACCAGCGGGGCCCCCTTCGTACTTACGGCAAAAGCGCAGGAACAACTT
>JANPNP010000108.1:0-6645 GCA_031427535.1 Bdellovibrionales bacterium
TAAAGCCAGATTCAAAACACCGCATCTGTTCATCTTTCATCGCGTGTGCGGTTAACGCAATGATCGGCTTTAAATAATTATTTTGTCGTAGCCTGCGTGTGGCTTCGTGGCCATCTAACACAGGCATTTGTATATCCATCAGCATCAGATCAAAATGTTCTTTTAATGCCAGTTCCATACCAGCCGCGCCATCGTCAGCGGTTTTGACCTCTGCGCCTTCATTGCGTAAGTAGGTCGTGATCAATGTTTGGTTGTCGATTGTATCTTCGACCAGCGGAGTGTGAATATAATCTTGAGCAGGTTTTAACAATCTGACACGTTCTGTTCAACAATCTGTCAGAATTGTTAAGAATTAAAAACCTAAATAAAAACATGCGCCTCGACAAAATGCCATAGGGAACGTTTATGCAGAAATAGAAGTTTTAAGTTAAATGTTGTGCGCGGGCGCCCTGAATCTATACTTAAATTCAAAGGTACGGAGGTGTCATGCGAAACGTCAAAATGATGGCCATGAGTATTAAAAACGAAGGGTTTAAGGCCTCGTTTAAGCGTTACGGTTGGCGCATGGTTTCGTTAGTTAGTTGTATTGTACTATCTAGTTCGCGATACAATTTTATACATTATTATTCCTTATTTTATCGCAACGTCATTTTAACGTGAAACCACGTGTTATAAAACGCATACATCCGCATCCCCACCGAGGATTTCAAACTGTCACTTTTATTGTAGATGGCGATATCGCACATAAAGATAGTGCCGGCCATGAAAGCGTCATCGAACGCGGCGGGATCCAGTGGATGAGTGCCGGTAAAGGCATCGTGCATGAAGAAATATCTTCGGATAAATTTAAATTGCAAGGCGGACCGCTAGAAATTTTGCAGCTATGGGTAAATCTTCGGGCTCAAGATAAATTTTCAGCTCCGTATTATAAGGGATTACAGCGCTCTGAAATTCCGTTTGTCGTAAGTGACAACGGTCGGGTGCAGGTGCAAGTTATTGCGGGCTTGTTTGCAGCCCAGCAAGGACCATTTGAACCCAGCACCGATTTGACAGTGCTTATGCTGCACCTAAAAACGGGCGGCGTAACTGAGCTGCAAATTTCTAGTGAAAGACAAGTATTTTTTTATGTCGTCCGCGGATCGTTGCAGGTCAATGGGGTAACTGTTAATAAAATGAGTTTGGTCGAATTTACCAGTGACGGCCAACAGATTAAACTTTCAGCTACGACAGAGACTTTGCTCTTAGTTTGTCATGCTGTTCCATACAACGAACCTATCGTTTCAAGTGGTCCGTTTGTGATGAATACGACCGAAGAAATTCGACAGGCTTACGCTGATTATCAGGCAGGTCGGTTTTAGGATGACACTGTGTTTTAGGAATGAAAGACTTTTGTCATGGGGCACAAGCGACTTTTTATTGGATTAGCATTTTCATCGCAATTTGCGACAGATCTTGAGCCCTGGATCCGAAAAATAAAAAAAACGGCCGATCACAAAGAAACCAATTTAAACTGGACACCGAAAGATAACTTTCATGTCACATTACTTTTTTTGGGTGATACGGACGACGAAAAAATTCCATCGTTGATTGCTAACATGCAGCCAATTGCAGAAAAACACGCAAGCTTTAAATTAAAAATTCGCGGCATTGGTGGTTTTCCATCGCTACAACAGGCTCGGGTAATTTATTTAGGGGTGCAGCGCTCACAACATATTCTAGATTTGCAAGCAGCGTTAGAAGACGCGCTGCAAGCGCCAGAAAAATTTGAACCAGAATTTACGCCACACTTAACCCTTGCAAGACTTCGCAGTTTAAAAAGTTGCAGGGATTTAGTTTCGCCATTTGAGCATATCGACTTAGGAAAACAAAATGTCAGCGAGATCGTGTTATTCAGTAGCAATTTACATAATGGCCTAGTCAGCTATGAAAAATTAGCTATAGTTCCCTTGGCCACTGCGCTAGATTTAGATGCTTCATCGGCACTATTAGTAAAGCAACCAGCAAGGCAGTCTGAAGGGCTATGAAGACAGTCATAGAAAATATTCAATACTCAGATACGTGGCTCTCGGAATGCGTTTTTCCGCTGTGGACTGCTGCTGCTATTGATCCGCTAAATGGTGGGTTCGTAGAAAGTTTAGATGCGAATGCTTCGCCACTACCCGGAGCGCGCAGGGCTTTAGTGCAAGCGCGCCAAATTTACGCCTACACCGAAGCTCTTAAAATGAATATTTTAAGCCGTGAAACCGTCGAGCCTATCATTCGAAAAAATATCGAATTTATTGCCTGCTATTCGCTTGAAAGTGGTGCTTACGTGCACGCTGTCGATGCCAGTGGTAAACCTGTGCAGTTACAGAGTGAGCTTTACACTCAAGCTTTTATGCTTTTTGGTTTAGCGCGCGCCTTTGACTGCTTAAAAGATGCGGCAATAAAAGTGCGGGCGCTTAAACTAGCAAACTATTTACTGCGCGAACGCCAAAATAAAGCCGGCGGATTTACCGAGCTAAAAAATGGCAGTATCGTTTATCAATCGAATCCACATATGCACTTATTCGAAGCCCTGATCGAATGGCTACGCATCGATCACGAGGTCGTATGGAAAGAACTTGCACAGCAGATTTACCATTTATGTAAAGATAAATTCGTAAACAATTCCATCGGTGTGGTCGCTGAGTATTTTTCAAAAGACTGGCAACCGGTACGTGAACAAAACACCTTTGTTTTTGAACCGGGCCATCAGTATGAATGGGCGTGGTTACTGATTCAGTATGAAGACGCAGTTCAGATAAAGCATACGTCGTTATCAAAGCAGTTGTTTCAGCTAGCTGAAACTTATGGTGTTGATAAAGCGTCGCACTTAGCATTTGATGAACTAAGCAGTGATTTTTCGGTAAAAAAAAGCAGTTCACGCTTTTGGCCGCAGTGTGAACGTATCAAAGCAGCTGTGCAAATGGGGCTGCATGCGCAGCCGGATGAACACGCTAAATACTGTTTGGCTGCTGATCAAGCGTTTGCAGCATTAGCTACTTATTTTGAAATGCCCATTCGCGGTTTATGGCACGATACCAAAGACGGTGAAAAATTTATTTTACAGCCTTCGAAGGCAAGTTCACTTTATCACATTATCAATGCGCTTTCGGAATATAAACTTAAACGCGCACTATTAAAAGGTTAGCTAAAAGGTTAGCTAAAAGATTAGCAGGAGATTTAACATGTCAGGTTGGATAGAAGTTATTGCAGGGTCAATGTACAGTGGTAAAACCGAAGAACTAATTAAACGTGTTAGGCGATCTGAATTTGCGCGCTTAAAAACGCAAGTGTTTAAACCAAAACTTGATAACCGCTACCATGCTACCAATGTGGCTTCGCATGATCACTCGCAAGTTCAAGCGGTAGCGCTTACTCACATTACCGATGTGTGGGATTATCTAGATGATAAAACCCAAGTCATTGGTTTTGACGAAGGCCAGTTTTTTACCGCAGAGCTTGTGCAGGTTTGCCGTGATTTAGCGGCCCGGGGCCTTCGCGTGATTGTTGCCGGTTTAGATATGGACTGGAAAGGTCAGCCGTTTGAACCCATTCCGACACTTATGGCCATCGCTGAGGACGTATCAAAGCCCCGCGCTATTTGCACCACGTGTGGAAACTTAGCATCGTACACGCAGAAATTACGCGGAAGCATTTCGCAAATTGAAATTGGCGCCGAAGATAATTACGAAGCGCGCTGCAGGCTGCATTTTAAACCTAAAATTGAAGAGCCCATATTTTCGATCTCGTCATCTGTATTACTGGGATAGTGTGCGAAAACTCAAACCCATACTCATATTCTTTTTACTTTGTAGTTGTACAACGCTAAAGAAACCTTTTTTTTATGAAATCTCTGGCAAAGATGGTAAGGCGTATGTTTTAGGAACAATTCATTCGGGTGTTCCTATGGATGATCTTCCGTTTTATGTGATGAATCGCTTTAATCAAGCAAAAAAAATTGGGGCTGAATCGGATCCCTTAAGCGAACGCCTTCTTGGGGATGAAATTCGTGAACTTACAAAAGACGTTGATTACCTGATACAAAAATCAGATACCGCTTTGAAAAAAAATCTTTACCGACAGCTAAGAAGTTAAGTCTGCGAATATCTGATAAAAGCTGGCAATTGGTAAAACAAAAAACAATGCCGTACTTTAAAGATGAAAATTTTCTGCAGGCGTTTTCTCCGCAAGTTGCCTATTTTATTCTATTAGCTCTTGAAAAATCGTACGCAGGATACCGGGTGACAGGCGGGCAGTTACAAGATTCAATGGATTTAGAACTGTTAGAGCTAGCGCGGGATCAGGAAAAAAGTTTAATATTTCTAGACGGCGAAGATTTAAAATTATCGGTAACGTGTAAAGACGAATTGTTTGATCAGCTTATTTTTGGCTTTGGGCCGAAGGTTAAAGATCCAAATATAAAAGTATTACCTAGCATTGATCTGATCTACCGCGGCGGTGATGCCAGCTTGCTGATGCAAAAAGCCAATGACTCGTTGTTGCAGGATCTGCGAAAGTGTTTGCTGATTGACCGCAATAAAAAATGGGTCGTACGTATCAAAGAGCTTACCGCTGAATCAGCTTTTAATAAATTGCCAGTGGACTGAACGTAAAACGAATCACAAAGCCGTAGTGTCAAAAGGTTCTTCATTAATTAGAACATTAGCTTTGTTTTACTTTTAAATTCTGTGCAATTAGTTTTCGAATTTATATTTTATAAAACTGCTTGTTAAGCGAAATGCAATCAATTCGCGGCCTTACCACGCCTTACTTCAAAACATAAGATAAAAAACACAAGTTGTTTTATGTAGTTATGCAGATTAATACAAGCTGAAACTAATGTTCTAAAGTAATGAAATGAACAGTCATCCACAAACGGAGAGCCTCATGCGAAACACGATGTTACGGAAAACCACACTTGTTGCTACCGCCTTGTTGCTGCTTGCCGGTTGTAAGCCGGGTACTGGCACGGGAAATGTGAACAGCGTTAATGGCTATAGTACATCTGGAATTATCTGTCAAAATTCTGGAATGCCACTGGCAGATTCAGCAATTAGCGGAAGTGATCGATTAGTTTCCGGACAAAGCAATACGTTAAGTTTAGATTCTTCCGTTGATTGCGCTGAAGCCAAACAAGCTATTTGGAGCGCCGGTGGTGTCACCTTAGGTAAAGGTTCACAAATTTCTGCTAAGATTAACGGAACCGGTATTTATTTATTATCTGTGGATTCTGTAGCAAATTTAGCTAGCTCTAAAAATGTCTCGTCAAAATTGCTTGCCAATTCTAAAGTTGGAACCTCGGCATTGGTCGGAGTTACCAATAGCAGTTTACTTATAGTTGGCCCGCAAGTGGGTACCGAATTTAATGCCTACACATTTTCTTTAGCAGTTCCTGCGCGCATGCAATTAGTAAGTGCCCAATGGAATTTTAATGATGGTTCAGCACTGGTCCAGTCGCTGACGCCCGTTAGTCATTCATTTCGGGCTGGCGCAAGATCAGTTAGCGTTACGACTGTTGATACGAATAATCAAACAACTCAACTGACGCATACTATTTCAATTTTACCATTAACAAGTGGTGTTGATTGTCCGCTAGAAAACCTAGTTATCACTGGGCCAACAGTTGTTGCCGCTGAAACACTATCGAAATTTTCGTTAAGTGAAGCAAGTTGCCTTGCAGCCGAAGGCACGCAAATTACCTGGAATTTTGGTGATGGCACATCCGTTACTGGCACAGCCGCTGATAGCACCACGGTTCGCCATGAATACAGTGTCGCTGGTAATTACACGTTAACAGCTACGATACGCTTCGGTTTAGGTGATGCCAATACGGTGACTTTGACTCGTGAAATAAAAGCAGAAAGTTTTTTAGAACAAATGCCAGGACCTGTGCCTGAGCCAACTCCGGCACCAACGCCAACACCTGTTCCAGTTGACCCAAATGCCTGTGCGCAATTGACGGCGACTCGAACGATCGACGGTCAGGTAAGGTCCCGTACAGAGCTTTGTGGCTTAAACGGCCAGCGTGAAAATACATACCGCGATCAGATAACCCAAGTTTGCCAAGTCTCAGGAGAAAATCAAATCTGGACTGAACAAACGCGTACAGAAGTTCAGCTTAGCGAAGGAACGTGTACGAAACAGTCGTGCCAATTAACTACAGCCACTGGCAGTCAGATTTTAACAGATGGGCAAACTGTAACTTTGTACAGTGCCGCCAATCCAGTTGGTCAGTGCCTGGCAGTTCAAGAAAATAGAACATGCACAAACGGGGTTTTGTCCGGGTCACTTAACGCGCAACATTTAACATGTGAAAATGGCTGTGCTGATTTCGGTCCTAACGGTACGATTAAAGAGGGCGTCACCATTGGCGACGTTTCAACACCAGTTGCGTGTGCCTTTGGGGAACAAGGCATTGTGAATGTGGTTCATCAAATTGCAGACCGCACCTGCCAAAGTGGACAAGTGATCACAAGCAATACTCGAAACGGCGAAATTAAAACAGCTGGTATATGTCCAGTTTACAACTATGCACCAACCGAAAACTGGAGCACCTGCTCGGCCGACTGCGGTGGTTCACAAAACCGCACGTTCGAATGTCGTGGTAACAGCGACGAAGTG
>JANPNP010000109.1:0-2284 GCA_031427535.1 Bdellovibrionales bacterium
TTGAATTTCAAGAATTTGATTCAACTTTTGTTCGATCGCCGGAGAATGCGCCACGTCGGCGGTTTCACCACTTAAAGACCCCGCCATAAAGAAAGCACGGTAGACATAAATAATGATCAATAAGAACACAACCGCGAAGCCAGCTTGAATAATTTGCGCATTGTAATTGGACAAGAAATAAAGAACTTTTTCCATTGGTAATTAGTGTCTCAAAGTTAGCTTCACACTGGCAAGCTAGACAGCTGCAGCAAGCTAGACTTAAAGCTAGAAAACCAGTACAGTTTTCCTATGGAAATGCACGATCTTGTTTTAAATAATGCCAGCGTTCTGGTTTTTGATGAAATAACTAATACCGTCGTCAAAGTCGAAACTAACTTGGGTATACGTCATGGTAAGATTGCAGAAATTTCAACTGCCATCATGGCTGGAAAAGAAGTTAAAAATTTACAAGGCCTAACAATTCTGCCCGGGGTCATAGATTCACAAGTTCATTTTCGCGAACCTGGATTTACTCACAAAGAGGATTTAGAAAGTGGCACCAGGGCCGCACTTCTTGGCGGAGTCACCAGTATTTTTGAAATGCCAAACACGAATCCGGTAACGACAACTGTTGAAACGTTTCAAGATAAATTAAATCGCGCAAAAAACCGTGCCCATTGCCACTACGCTTTTTTCATTGGCGGCAGCAGCGATAATTATGAAAAATTAAGCGACCTTGAAAGGCTTCCGCACTGCTCTGGCGTGAAAATATTTTTGGGTAGCTCGTTCGGTACATTGTTAGTGGACAATGACGTGCTGCTAGAAAACATTCTGAAAAATGGCCGTAGGCGCGTCATCATTCACTCGGAGGACGAAGCCAGATTAAATGCGCGAAAACACATTGCCATTGAGGCTGCAAATCCAAAAGCCCACCCCATTTGGCGGGATGAAGAAACCGCCCTGCTTTCAACCAAGCGGGTCGTGCACTACGCAAGAAAACACAATCGACCGCTGCACATTTTGCACGTGTCATCATCTGAAGAAATGGCATTTCTAAAAGATTGCAAAGACATCGCTTCGGTCGAAATTCTTCCGCAGTACCTGACGCTGTCGTCGCCAGAATGTTACGAGCGCCTTGGCACACTGGCGCAACAAAACCCTCCGATTCGTGACAAACGACATTTTGAACATCTATGGAATGCTGTACGTTCTGGAATTGTTGATATTATTGGTTCAGACCATGCACCCCATTCGTTGGAAGAAAAAAATAAACCGTACCCACAGTCCCCGTCTGGCGTACCCGGAGTACAAACTTTGGTGCCGCTAATGCTAGATCATGTCCACCGCGGAAATTTTTCATTAGAGCGCTTCGTAACTATGGTGACTGAAAATCCGCGCAGACTTCTAAGCGTTAAAAATAAGGGCCGCATTCAAGTGGGTTATGATGCCGATTTAACGGTCGTAGATTTGAAAAAAAATGTGACCATTAAAAACGAATGGATCGCCTCCAAATGTCGTTGGACACCTTACGACGGGATGAAGGTTACGGGCTGGCCAACTAGCGTCTATTTAAAAGGACTGCTTGCTATGCAAGACGATCACATTCTGCGGCCAAATTCTGGTGAGCCTGTTGATTTTAGCCTGTAGTCCAAACGGCCAACCCAATTCGAAAACTGCATTTCTAGCTTTATTATTTGGCGGCTTACTACCCATAATTGCCTTTACAGTTATTGAAGAAAAATATGGAACTTTAGCCGGACTTATCGCGGGAATGATCTTTGGTTCTGCAGAAATAATTTACGAGCTTATTCGCTATAAAAAAGTAAACACAATCACTTGGGTTGGTAATGGCTTGCTGCTAGCGCTTGGCGGAATTTCACTTTTATCAAGTGATGGCTACTGGTTCAAACTGCAGCCCGCGCTACTAGAATTTGGTTTTTTTATTTTTCTAATGGGAAGCTGGGTATTAAGAAAACCTTTTATGAAACTAATGCTTGAAAAACAAAATCCGACAGCTCCGCAGTTTTTAAAAGATCGCATGAGTGGCATGACATTACGCCTATCATTATTTTTCTTAATTCATGCGGTGGTGGCGACATGGGCTGCCTTAAAGTGGTCCACAGAAAACTGGGCATTACTAAAGGGCCTAGGAATTACCATTACAATGATTCTATATATGGGGGCAGAAATATTATGGATGCGAACACAATTAAAAAATCAATTAAAGCAATGAGGTCTGTAATGAAAAAAATATCTATTGGATTAGTTGCCCTGCCGCTGGCAGCCAGTGGCGCAAACCAGCCAC
>JANPNP010000110.1:0-2200 GCA_031427535.1 Bdellovibrionales bacterium
TATAACATCAATCAAAGATTATTATACACATAATGAATTAATGAGTCAATAAGAATCAAAATAATGTAAGAATGTTTAAAAGCGTAATCGTAAATCACTTAGACTCCAAGTACAAGAATAATTTCCATTGTTTTTATCACAAGCATTTTCTATTAAATTGATTTTAATATATTGAATTAGATTGACTTTTAAATTGCTTAGTGATATATTGTGTTATATTGTATTCATTTGTATTCAATAGTATTGTCTTGCATTGTGTTATATTGTGCTATTTTTTATAGTCGAGTGGGTGCTGCCGCCCACTTGCCAATACTAATGTTTAGATGATTTTTCTTTTATAGAGATCACGAATAAAATCACCAAAAGGGTAAATCTGCATACCATTAGACAAAAGACGCCGATCACCTGTGTAAATTCCATAGCATCCTACGACTTTAACATTCACAGCCTCTGACAGCGGCTGTAGAGCAGACCAACGGGAATCCCATTTCTTTGCCAGCTTAACTTCAATACTGATAACTTCAGCCGGCTTCGAAAGCGTTGCCTTTTTAAGCTCAATAAGGAAATCCACTTCGACGCCATTTTTTGTACGGTAATAGAACACAGGAAAATTTAATTGATGGTAGGCAAGAAAACTTCTTAGCTCGTGAAGGACTAAAGTTTCAAAACTTCGGCCCAACCATTCTTTTTCGGCTTCAAGTGGCAAGTCCTGCCCCAAGATTTTTGAGACTTGTAGGCCAGCAATTGGACTAAGTTAGAAAGAGATGATGATGCTCGGGTCACGGTATTCAAAGACCGTGACCCGAGTTTTTGTGGCCTAATCTTGTTTTAAAGTGGATTTTTTGAGGTCAAGTTTTGACCAAGTTTAGTGTGAAATTTGACCTCAGAAATTACAGGCCATGCGGAAAAGGCACGATGAAAGCCCTCTTTATTTTGATTTGAGGGCTTTCTCGATTTTCGCAAGACGCTGTTCAAGTTCTTTGATTTTTTTGTCTTTGGCTGCGTTGTCAGACTTAAGCTGGTCGACTTCAGTTTTATCGGCCTTAGAAGCTATCTGACGGCCCTGCGAATCTAACTTCTGATCTTGGGCTACCTGATGGTTTTCGACGCCTGTAATGCGGCTGTGGAGAGTTTTAATGGCCTCTGTAATCCAAGGGATGAAGGCATCATAGTAAACTTGTAACAAGCCATCATCATTTTCGCGGACAAACTCAGGAGCAATCTTTTGAACTTCTTGCGCTTTGTAACCAGTTCTGCGGTTATCAGTTGAAGAAGTTTTGAAGTTATAAGTCACAGCCTGAAGTTGCAGAATACGATTAAGCGCAAAAGAACCTGTTACATCTTGAAAATTTTCTTTGAGCCGTTCATCTGAAGAACAAGCGATACCAGAGCCAGAGGATGCTGGCGTGATCGTACAAGTTCCATCGACGTTTTGAAAGTTTGCGACGGCGAGACCAGTTCCGACTGAAGCGCTTCCCACATGAAGCAGTCTTCCGGGAGCGGTGTTACCTATACCGACGCTGCCGTTGCTAGCAATACTCATCACTTCTGTCGCATTCCAGTTAATTCCAAGACGTGCAGATTCATTGACAGTTGTTGAGGCTATGTTTTGCATGGTGAATCTATTTTTGGTCTCGACCGTTCCATTCCAAAAAGAACCTGTGAGTGCAATTTTTCCACTCGGAAGTTGCGTAAGAGTCGATGTGGCGTTAACTGCGCTGGATTGACCAATGTCTAGCCTTTCCGCTGGAGCCACTGTGCCGATACCGACGTTACCGTTAGCAAGAACCCGGATGCGTTCGTTACCTGCACCGTCGTTAATAGAAATGTTATTTGAACCTGTCGCAAATGTAGAACCCGTGTTTGAACCGATGACGACGTTATTTGATCCTGTTGTGATTAAATAGCCTGCGCTGTAGCCAATGACGACATTGTTTGATCCCGTCGTGATTCCCTGACCTGAGTAGGTGCCTAAGGCACTGTTGTTGTTTCCGGTTGTGTTATTTTGAAGCGCGGACGCTCCATTGGCCCACAAGGATCCTTAGTTTGCAGCTTTATCTAAACTTCTATAATCATACCATCCTTGTAAGTAGCAATGAAGAGGCGACGTTAAAAAAACTGCAAGAAGAGTTTCATTTCTTTGTCCGTGATGAGTGCGCTACCGTTCAAACCAACATTGAGATTTTCAAAGAGGTTCAAC
>JANPNP010000111.1:0-10967 GCA_031427535.1 Bdellovibrionales bacterium
CTCAGAATAACCCGATGATCATCCACCACTGCGGCTTTGTTTCGCTCGACCGCTGCAAGTTTGATACATTGCTTAGCGAATATTTCTACATCTTTCTTTATATTGCCTGTTGTTGCAGTACCTTGGCTTGAGGTCGCTGCGGCCTTCGTAGCGCTTTCAATTAATTTGCCCTTCAGCTCTAGTGCTTGATCGCGGCACGCTTTCATTAAATTGCTTTCTGAAAATTTGATAGCTTCTTCAAGTTGCGTGATTCGCAAGTTTGCAATTTCTGTGTTCTTGTCGTCCATTCCATCGATTGCAGCTTTTTTTCTTTTAACGGACTCAAGTGCATCTTGCTGCATTTTCACAGTTTCTTTTTGTGCCTCTGTTTTTCGCTCGCTCGTTTTTTTATCCATTTCTTTTTCAAGTTTAAGTATTTCTTCATCGACGTCTTGCTTTTTTTTGGCAATATCATCATCGACTTTTGCAATGTCTTCTCTTAATGAGGCAGCGTCAGCTTTCAGCTTACTCATCTTTTCAATCTTTTGTTCAGCCCGGTCTTGTTCTTTTTCATTTTCTTGGTAAGTACAGCTGTTATCAGAAGCTACTGAATCTGCAACACCAGTTTTAGCCTTGGCAATCCCATAGACTGTTTTCATAATCCGTTCGGTTTCAGATTCATCTTCACTGCCTTCATCAAAGCCGCCTACATTGAGAGATTTGGCGCAAGATGCAGCTTTCTTTTTGCATTCTGGGATATTAGGTTTGTCGGCTTGCACGCACCCATTGTCCACCGATTTTCCAATCTCTTCGTAATCTTTTAGTAATGTGGTGCAACCGGCTTTGATTTCGGAGCCCGGTTCCTGCTTCGCACATTTTGCGTTGGCTTTTTTAGTTTGACGTTCTTCGCAGGAATTTAACTTGGTCGAATCGTCTTTGTACTTTTCTGAGCAATTTTCACTGTTTTGCAACTTTAACTCTTCGGTTGCGACGCACTCTTCTCGAGTTGTTTCCACCGCTGACCAACCATTAAGTGCGACCAAGAAAATCATGACAGCTGTAAAACTTTTTGATATTGGAAATGCGTTCATTTGCTTCCCCCGTTGAAGATATAGAAATAGCAAAAGAAGGTCCAAAATTGTCTCTGCTATACAAAAATTCTACGTCTTAAATTGGGACTTTGTCTTTATATGTGCTTAGTCACTGGTCTATGGGACAGGGGGAACTACGACGACAGGTTTTTTTAGCTTGTTCAGCTGACGTACTATTAAGAACAGGGCGATGGCTATGACGATGAAATCGATCGCGGCTTGTAGGAAATTTCCGTAGGCAATTACTCCTACCCCTGCTTTTTTTGCTTCTTCGATGGTAGCAAAGGCTTGGCCGTTTAGGGCTATGAATTGGCCGGCTACGTTGACTCCGTTCATGGCAAGTCCGATTAAGGGCATCAGCATATCATTTACTAGCGAGGTTACTATTTTTCCGAAGGCTACGCCTATGATGACGGCTACGGCTAAATCTAAGATGTTTCCCTGGGCAATAAACTTTTTAAATTCTTGTAGCATGCGATCGCTCCTGATTGATGCAGTTTAAATCTGTTCGGTTACTAGACTTACGGCTTGCTTGTGGCCTGTCAAAGGAAAGCCTTCTGCATTGCAAAAGGCGTTGGTACATTGTTCAGAATAGCCTACCTTTACCGTCATGCAAGACTGTATCGCGGGCGAAAATTCGGATCTATTTATTCAAGGGCATAAAATTCATGTCCAGACCGAAGACTGGGGTATGCGTGAGCAGGTTCTAGTTAGTCGCGTTTTTAAAAACGGGTCCGTACTTAAAACCTTTAAATTAGCTTACGAAAAAATACCCAGTAACGCTACTTCAGATCTGCGCGTGCAACGGCAAACGGCTTTGCGAAAACTGCATCAGCATTCAATTGATTGGGCACAAAAAGAAACTTAAATTTTAGTATAAATCTAGCCTCCTCAAGCTGGGCTTTATCCCTGATCATAGTAAAGTGATTCAACTTAAACACATTTATAAAACTTACGGCGCTGATCGCCACGCTTTACGCGATCTAAGTTTACAAATTAATAAAAGCGATTTTGTATTTTTAGTTGGTCCTAGTGGCGCAGGCAAAACCACCTTATTCAAATTAATTTCAGCTTTTGAAAAACCCACCAGCGGAGAAATGCAAGTTTGTGGACATTCGCTTAATACCATTCGCCTTGGACAAATTCCGTTTTACCGTCGTAAAATAGGTTTCGTCTTTCAGGATTTTAAATTATTAAAAAATAAAACCGTATTTCAAAACGTGGCGCTACCGTTAGAAATTATCAATTCACCGGTAGATCACAAAAAAAAGACTCTTGAGATATTAGAACACGTGGGTTTAGGCCACGTGCATGACCAGTACCCCGATTTTTTATCAGGCGGCGAACAGCAGCGTGTGGCTATTGCGCGGGCTTTAATTCACGATCCCGAACTTTTAATTGCTGATGAACCTACTGGTAATTTAGACCCAAAAATGAGCGAAACTATTCTGCAGTTATTTTTCGATTTTGCAAAAAAGGGCACAACGTTCTTTGTGGCGACACATGACTACCGACTATTAAAATTGCAAAACTGCCGTGTGCTAGAACTTGAAAAAGGCCAACTGATCGAGGACCGCATAGCATGAGATGGTCATCACTAAAATTGAGCCTACTGGTAGTGCTGACCTTTTCGATGGTGCTTATTTTAATGAGCTTTCTATTTTACAAGAACTTAAATATTTTATTAGGGTTCTGGGATAAAGAAAACCGCGTCAGCATTTATTTAAAAATTGACGCCAACGAGGGCGACAAACAAACCGTTTTAGATTTACTAAAAACTAAGACAGATGAAATTTCAGATATCCAGTTCGTCGATCGTAAGGCGGCGTCGACTGATTTTAAAAAGATGTTCGGGGAATATTCGGCTGGAATGGTAAGTGTAGACGAAATGATTGATTTAGTGCCTGAATCATTCACGGCAAAATTAACTTCGGCAGCAAGCGAAAAAAGTTCTTTCGACAACTTAAAAGCTAGCTTACTAACAAATCCTTTTGTTGAAGATGTATCTTACGGGGGCGAATGGCTAAATAAATTTAGTAAGCTGGACCGCGCCCTGAAATTTTTGGGTCTTACGCTTACTTTGGTTTTATCGCTATCGGTTACGTTAATTTCTGCATTGATGGTTAGATCATTGGTAGATGAATCTAGGGGCGAAATCGAAGTGTTATCTTTGATTGGCGCAACCCGATGGCTAATATACGGAAAGTATTTGCGACAGTTTCTTTATTTCTTTTCGTTAAGCCTAATTTTTGGAGTTTTACTTAGTTATTTGATTTTTTACTTTTTTAAAAACAGGTTTCTGACGGGGCAAGGCTTTCATTTTGTCGCTTCAAGCTTACAGTTTTTAACACCAGTCGAAATTTTAGCAGTGCTTCTGGCATTATTTATTTTCGTCATGAGCGGGGCTTCGTTAAGTTTAAGATCAACACTAAAACGGCTCAGTCTGTTTGCGTATGAATAAGCTTTTACTGTTGGCTGTCTGCTTCCTTGTCAGCACTACGTTGGCTTCTGAAAAAGATTTGGAAAAAAGAATTAATTTAACTTTAGATAAAAAAGCGCAAATTGATCTTGAACTTTTTAAAACCGATGATGATGTCAAACAACTTGAAAACACTATTCGGCAAAAACGAAAAGTGCTTTTGCAGCGCGCGCGCGCACTAAGCTACTTGAAAAACTTCAAGTGGGGCGGTCTTATGTCATTTGATGACCCAACTACTTTCGAAA
Source organism: Bdellovibrionales bacterium (assembly GCA_031427535.1). Classification (GTDB taxonomy): domain Bacteria; phylum Bdellovibrionota; class Bdellovibrionia; order Bdellovibrionales; family Bdellovibrionaceae; genus Pseudobdellovibrio. Next base: position 3,795 of record JANPNP010000111.1, read on the forward strand.
GAAATTTGCGTATCCTATCAAGTCTAAACAAATTCGATTTTTCACTTTTTCAAGACTATAAAGCGTCCCTTCGAAACTTAGCACAGGGCCGAGTTGACCTTGCTGATTACAAAAAGGAATTAGATCAAGTGATTAACCAGCTTCAAGCACAAGAAGCCCAATTGTTTGCCGACGAACAAATTAGAAAAAGTCTACTTGCTACCGAAAAGAAAAAATCGCTTCTTTTGTTTAAAGGCAAAATGTCGGCACCGACTGAAGGCCAGGCAAAGCTATCGTTTGGCTCGTACCGAGACGAACAAAACCAATATGCGTTTCTTATTCGCGGACTACTGTATGAAGCAAAAAATGGAAGAAAAGTTTATGCCGTCGGTCCAGGCCAGGTCATTTTTCGTGACGTGATTCCCCACTGGGGCGAAACTTTAATTATACAGCATGATGACAATTACTTTTCAGTTTACGCTGGGATTCAAGTGGAATCATTAAAGTTAAAGGACATGGTTAAAATGAAGGATGTTTTGGCCGTGACAAAGGAATCAGACTTTTATTTTGAACTTAGGCATTTTGAAAACCCAATAAATCCAAAAAATTGGTTTAAGGAAAAATTATGAATCGAAAATATGGAACGTATTTGCTGATCGCGATAATCATCGTCCTAGGCGGCAGACCTTTAGTATCTATCGCGCAAGATCGCTACGCAGAATTGCAAAATTTCAGTAAGATTCTAAATTTAGTTCAGCAGTATTACGTCGAAGATGTAGATACTAAAAAGTTAGTAACTGGTGCAATTAAGGGAATGTTGAAAGAACTAGACCCGCATACAAATTTTATGGCACCAGAAATTTTTAAAGACTTTGAATCTGAAACGTCCGGTGAATTTGGAGGAATCGGAATTGAAATTTCTATTCAAAACGGAGTTTTAACTATTATCTCTCCGATTGAAGATACTCCGGCTTGGAATGCGGGAATTAAGCCCGGTGATAAAATCGTAGCGATTGATCAGCAGTCAACTAAGGGTTTTACTTTGGTTGAAGCCTCGGCACTGCTAAAGGGAAAACGCGGCAGTAAGATTGTTTTATCGGTGGTTCGTGACAGCCAAGAAAAGCCACTTGATATTTCAATTACTCGCGGCAGCGTTAAAATTAAATCGATCAAGACTGCGAACTTAGAAGATGGTTACGTATATATCAAAGTGACCAGTTTCATTGAAAATACCAGTACCGATTTAGAAAAGGCTTTAAAAAGTTACAAGGACAAAAATGGTGGAAAAATCGAAGGTATCTTAATTGATCTCCGTCGTAATCCAGGTGGCTTACTGGATCAGGCCATTAAAGTAAGCGACATGTTTTTAAAGGACGGCATTATCGTCAGCACCATTGGCCGTGATCCAAAAAATAAAGAAGTTAGCAACGCCACTAAAAAAGCTTTGTATCCAGATGTTCCCATCGTTGTTTTAATTAATGAATTTTCTGCCAGCGCCAGCGAAATTGTGGCCGGTGCTTTACAAGATAATAAGCGCGCCGTCATCGTTGGTGAACGCAGTTTCGGAAAAGGTTCAGTTCAATCTGTAATTCGCTTAGGTGATGGCAGCGGCTTAAAGTTAACCGTAGCCAGATATTACACGCCAAGCGGAACCTCGATTCAGTCAGAAGGTATTCACCCTGATATAGAAATTGAAGAAGTCGACGCCGAAATTTTTGCCAAGGCCGTAAATAAAACAAAAGGGCTGCGTGAAAAAGATATTTCTGGCCATTTAAAAAGCGATAAAGAAAAACAATCTGCAAAAAAGAAATCAGACGTTCCATCAATGGAAAAAAATGCCGTTGCCTGGTGGAAAGATATTGGCAGCAAAAAAGATGCTGATTTATCCGAAAAAGAAAAATTATTTAAGTCGGATTACCAAGCGTACCAAGCGTTTAGTTACTTGAAAGCTTGGAAGGCAATGAAAAGCTTAACTAAGTAATTTAGGCCTACTGTGTAACAATTTTGGGTGTTTCTTATTATGAGACACCTGAAACCCAACTTAATCTAATCTCGTATACCCCGAAATTTGCATTCCTATAGCATTATGAAAACAAGGCCTAATTTCATCAAATCGGTTTTGATTGCTACAATCATTAGTTCAAATGCGGCATACGCTAAAACTGATGTCAGAGCACTTACCTTAAAAGAGATCTCATACAAAACGATCGACTATGCCCTTAAAACCCAGATCCAATCTGCATCAGATAAAAACTATTTACGTGGCGAATTTCCAACGAAAATTCAGTCAACCCTAATTCCATCCCTAGTAGGCGTTGGCGAAGCCTTTTCAAAAGACGATGAGGCTTCTGGGTTTACCACGGCTTCGGTGCTAAATCTTCTTTCACAAATCTATTTAGATCACCCCGAACTGCAAACTGAATCCCCAATAAATCAAATTCCGCAAAGCGTACAAGCAGGCGTAAATACATTTAGCAGGTATGCAAGCACCGGCACCTATAACTTTTATCCATCTCGGGTAATAAATGGTCAATCCGTACGACGACCAATCAATATGCGACTGTTTCCTCTTTGGCATGGATTTACGAACGTACCAAACGATGCAGATACCACATCCGTCGTTCTGACATCACTTTTGCTTAATTCCAAAATTAATAAAACACCACTTACTATTCCGCAATCCACTTACGATGTGTTCTCAAATTTTACTGACGTCAATCGTAACCCTATGTTCTACAATTATTTTGAAGGCCGCAAAAACACCGGCGCATTCATGACCTGGTTGCTTGACGAAAAAAGCCCAGACATGCCCCATTTTTATTTTGCACGAACTGCAAAAGGCGAACGAATTCCCTTTATCAAAAACGATGTCGATTGCATCGTAAACGCCAATGTGTTGAAACTTCTGGCGCTAGGAAAAGTAACAACAGCCGCACGAGCGAACTCTTGTCAGATGCTTAATGATATGATCGATGCGAATGAACATTCCAGTTGTGGTGTCTACTACCCTAATACATTAAATTTATCTTTTGTCTTAGGGCGAGCAAAGCAAGCTGGCGAAACCTGTATTACACCAAAATCAGAGCAAAAAATTTTACAAATGATCTTAAAAATGCAAAATGGCGATGGCTCTTGGGTTAATGAAAAGAACATCTGGCAAGATCCAATTATCACCACAGCGTTTGCATTAGATGCATTACTTCACTTTTCAAAACCTAGCGACCATAAAACATACATTGCATTGATGTACGGCGTTCACTTTTTATTAAAAAGTATGAAACAAAAAGACGCGGCCATGTACTGGAATGCCGAACGCTTTTTCACAGCTACTGCGATTGCTAGATCACTTATTATGTGGCAGTCAGCGGCTTTCACGAACTCAGTTATTGCATCCGTGCTACTTAAAATGCATGTGGCATTTCCGCAATATACTGCAAGCAATTATCTAACGTTAAATTTTGATGTTAACCCGGGCGGACAAAAATGATTCATTTAAAAAAGTTATTGGTAATTATGTCGTTAAGTTCTGTAGCAAACGCGTGGCAGATTTCAACTGGTGACTTTAAATCGTGGCAGAATTCACTAACGATCGAGCCCTCAGTCGCGATTGAACTGAATAAGTTTTTCGCGCAAAACTCATCATCTGTATCTTATGCCGAACAATTTTCCGTACTAATGAAAGACAAAGTATTTACTGAGGCCCTTGCAGCATTAGCAGCAACGAAGCAATCAACTATGCCTTGCCCAAAGTTTTCTAGTGTGCAATTCCCAGGACAAATGACCCACAAAAACGATCCCGTATTAAGTTCTATGGCAAATGCGTTTGAATCTGAAATGCTACGCATAGAAACATTAGATTGCCTAGGTCACGTGGATTTAGAAAAAGTTTTCAACGTCTTCATGAGCGCCGAGTTTCAAAGAAAAGCAATTAACGGATTAAAACCCTTCACACCCGATCAAACTACTAATCAAGTTTGCCAGCAGGCTTCGGTTATTGGCTTAGGTAATTCGGCATACTGCTTCACTCAAAAAATTTGGAAAGATGCTGACACGATCGTGATTCATTCATTTAACGAAAGTAATAAGCCAAATGTGTCGGCACCCGTTTACTTTCGCGAAGTTATTACGGTTTTTAAACGAACACAGCAAAATGAAATTTTGGTGTACAATCTAGCTTACGGTCGTGGGCCTAATCTACCCTTGCACAGCTTTGTTAAAAGTACCGTGCAAAAACAGCAAGCCCGGCTAATTGAACTTCTTATTGAAGCTTCCGGTCCTTAAAATGCAAAAAGCGAGTCGAACCTCTTCGATCTCGCTTTTATAGACTTTGAATCTCTTTATTTACAAAGGAGGTTCAAATGCCGGAACAAAAACACGTATTACCAATACTAGTTAAGTTTCGACGTTTAATGAATTTTGCTAAAGGGATTTTAAGTCTAGTTTTGCTAGCTCTTACAATCCTCAAGCGAATTCTAGACCTATTGTAAATCTTTTCTGAGGGAAGCTCCAACGTGTATGGGGTCCTAAGATGGGACTTAAAATCCAAAGAGCTTTGAAGTTATGGATTGGCAGATTCGAAGGGGTTCACTTTACTGAACCCCTTTACTGCTTTTAAATTCTGTAAACTAATTCGACTCTTCTTTAATATCCTTAGCATCAACTTCTTTGATCTTCGCTTTTTCAGTTAATAGCTTCATCACTTTTTCTTCAGTAATTTGATATGTTAAGCGGCTAGTTTGCTCGGGCTTATTGTACCACTCTTTAATGCGCGCGATATCAATACCCGTTTGCTTTGAATACTCTTCGTATTTGCTATCAAGGTCTTCTTGCTTACAAATTAAATTGTGCTCCTGCGAAAGCTTGTCGATCAGAAAGCTAGACTGAATCATTTCACCAGCCGTTTTTGCAAAGTCTGAATCCCATTTTTGTACGTAGTCTTCAAATTCAGCCGGCTGCATGCCTTGTTCGGTCATACGCTTTTTGAAGTCCTCTATTAACGAAGCCTTCTGCTCTTTCATTAAGGACGCTGGCACATCCACGGGGTTTGCTATCACTAGCTTTTTTAACAGTCGGTTTTTAAAACTGTCTTCAATGCGTTTTTTCTCAGTTTGTTCGGTGTCTTCTTGCACAGTCTTTTTAAATTCTTCAACGGTCTGATTGGCCCCAATTGTTTTTAGTAATTTGTCTGTCATTTCAGGTAATACTTTTTTCTTCAACGATTTCAAAGTTACTTTAAAACTTACAGGCTGACCTTCTAATTCTTTTGCATGATATGGTGTTGGAAATTTTAAATCAAGTGTGCGCACTTGACCAATTTTCATTCCTACGATTCCTTCTTCGTAACCGTCGATGAATTGTTTTGATCCCAGTTCTAAATTGTGATCTTGGCCCGAACCATTTTCAAGTGGCTTGCCGTTTACAACCCCTTCAAAGTCGATAATGGCAACGTCACCCATTTGCGCCGGGCGATCATCTAGCACGGCAACAAATTCAGCTTTTGAATTTCGAATGTTTGCGATAACTTGGTCAATCTTTGCTGGATCAAACGTGTATTTTTCTTTTTCGACTTCAAGGCCTTCCCATTTTTTTACTTTTACTTCGGGGCGCACATCAAAGATGGCGGCGAATGTAAAATCTTTTTCTTCAGTTGGGTCATCAAATTCAAATTCTGGATAGCTGATCGGATCAATTTTTTGATCTTGTAAAGCAACAGGATAATGTTTTGAAATTAGATCTTGGGCTACATCGCCCTGAATTCGATCCTTGTACATCGTGCGGATAGTTGTCAGTGGCGCTTTGCCTTTACGGAAACCTTTGATTTCGACCTGGCGCTGAATATCTTGATACGCTTTTTCAAAAGCCGACTTTACAACGGCTTGATTAATTTCAACGTTCAGCTTTCTTTGTAGGCCTTCGGTTATTTGAACTTGTGCTTTCACGGGGTCTCCTTATACTATTTGGGAAGCACGCAAAGTAGTGTGCTTTTTAGGCAAAAGCAATGGTAAAAAAAGCTCATTTTGTAACTGGTAAAGGCGGAGTTGGGAAGTCCCTGGTGGCTGCCTTGTTAGCGCGTTTTTACAGCCTTAAAAGCCAGCACGTTCTGCTGACCGAGCTTTCTGAAATTAGCTTCTACAAGGATTACTTAGATTTAAGTGAAATTCAGTATAAACCCACAGCATGGCTTCCTAATGTAGCCGTCAGCCAATGGAGTGGTGCTGAATGTTTAAAAGAGTATGCCCTGCACCTATTGAAAATAAAAAAGTTATACGAATTGTTTTTCGAAAATCCGGTAACTAGGTCGCTGGTGCAAGTGGCGCCAGGTCTTCAAGAACTTGCAATTTTAGGTAAGGTAACATCTTCACCACGTAAGCATGGTCCACCTATGGATTACGACCAGCTTGTCATCGATTCATTCGCTACTGGGCATTTTTTAAATTTGCTACAAGCTCCGCGTGCGATGGCTGAAACAATTCAATTTGGTCCCATGGGCGAACAATCGCGCAGTATCGATAGCTGGATTCGCAATCACGATTTTACAACTGTGCATGTTGTTACCATTGCCGAAGAGTTACCAATCACTGAAACACTAGAAATGTGTGAAAGTTTAAACAAGCAGTTTCAAATTCAACCGAAAATTTATTTAAATAAGTTACTAAATATTTCAAAAAAAGATGTTTTGAAATTAGATACTAAAGCTCAAGATGTGCTTCTTTCAGAACTTGAAAGCGAAGATAAAGCACGAAGTGCTTTGAAAAAAAATAATCTTGAATTTATCGAGCTGCCATTAATAACAAGTTTGGAAACATCACAAATTTTGGACGCGTTATTAAATGTACTGAAAGGCAGTTCGTTATGATTACGCTGAAGCCGGATACGAAAACTTTGATCTGTATTGGAACCGGCGGCGTCGGGAAAACCACCATGGCAGCATCTTTTGGTGTCGGCCAGGCCCTTGCCGGAAAAAAGGTCTTAGTTTTAACAATAGATCCTGCGAAGCGCTTGGCGCAAGCCCTAGGATTAAAACCTGATGGCCATTTACACCAAGTGAAATTACCAAAAAACGATCAAGCGGGCTTAAAAAATTCAGGCCAATTGTGGTCTTGTGTTATCGATCATCAGATGGCGTTTGAAAACTTTATCCGCGATGGCGCAAAGGGTGTGGCTGCAGATGAAGAAATTAATCGCCTTTTAAAA